>JALOPY010000106.1 GCA_025453735.1 bacterium
TCGGCTGCCAGCATGGTCTCTTCAACCAGATCGCCGTAGGTCATTAGCGTGACATCATTTCCTTCTCGCAGCGTAAGCGATTTTCCCAATTGAAATTGGTAATCATCAGGCACAAACTGCGGAACGGGATCTCTGCCAATGCGCATATAAACTGGGCCGTGGTAATTCATGGCAAATTCCAACATGCTTCGTGTTTCTACCACATCAGCAGGCTGAAGCACCACCATGCCAGCGATTGCCCGCATGATGGCGAGGTCTTCCAGCGATTGGTGGGATGCGCCATTTTTCCCAACAAATAATCCACCATACAGCCCCAAAAGTTTCACATTCAATTCTGGCAAAGCAATCGATGTCGTTACCTGATCGCAGGCTCGTCGACTGATGAACGTGGCAATGGTCGAAACGACGGGAATGAATCCCAGCGTGCTCAAACCTGCAGCGATGCCCATCATATTTTGCTCGGCGATTCCCACCTGAATAAATCGATCGGGAAAACGATGCTGAAATGCCGTAATTTTTGAAGCAGGTTTAAAATCAGCATCCATCAAAACGAGGTCGGGATTTTTCTCCGCCAATGCTATCAATATCGATCCGAGGTGATCTCGTGGCGCTTTTCGTTCGGACATCTAATGCTTCTCCTTCAATTGCTGCATGAATTGACTCACTTCTAGCTGGGGGCAGCCCAGCGCCAGCAACGTTTCGCTGACCTGATTGTCTGTAAAAGTCACCGAATGACTTTCGGCCTTGTCCTCCACCGCTGGAATGCCATAGCCTTTCACCGTGTGGGCGATGATAATCGTTGGCCTGCCTTTGATCTGGCGGGCTTGCTCAAAAGCATGGATCAGTTGTTTGATCGAATGACCATTCACCTCGATCACATGCCAGCCAAAGGCGATCCATTTGTCGAACAGCGGCTCCAGCGGCATCACTTCCTGCGTGCGGTCGGACAGGCAAAATTTATTATAATCCATAATGGCGACCAGATTGTCCAGCTTGAATTTTGGCGCCGACATGGCGGCTTCCCAGATTTGCCCCTCGTTGGATTCGCCATCGCCAATCAGAACATAAATCCGAAAATCTTTTTTCCGCAAACGAGCGCCAAGCGCCATCCCGATTCCTGCTGACAAACCCTGTCCCAGCGCACCTGTGCTCATCTCGATGCCTGGACACAATCCCAATTCTGGATGCATCTGTAGAGGACTATCAATTTCATGGAGCGTCCACAGCAGCTGTTTGGGAATGAATCCGACCTCGGCGAAAATCGCATACAAAGCAGGACAGCCATGTCCCTTCGACAAAATGAATCGATCTCGATCAGCAAAATTGGGATTTTTCGGATCGAAATTCATTTCATGAAAATAGAGCACCGAAAGAATATCGGCAATGGACGATGCTCCGCCAGCGTGGCCAACGCCAGAGAGAGCGATCATTTTGACGACGTTTATTCTGACTCTGGTTGCAATCTCTTTTAGTTTGTTGATGTCATTCATTTAGGATCATCCCGTTATTAAATTCCAAAAAGCAAATCCAAAATAATTTTCAATCTTAAGAGGCTAAGTTCTTCATTTTTTCTTTAATATCTTTTCTGAAATCTCAAGCCCCAATCCTAATCCTAAACCGAGTAAAATTCCCATTGAGGCATTTTCTAAAACTGCTGGAATAAGATTCGCTCTGAAAATTATCGCAAGAATGACCGTTGCCACAATGCCTCCGATTAAAATAAGAGATCCAAATGTCAAAAATTTCCCAAATTTTAATTGGCTTAATTTATCATAGAAAAATCTGACAAAAATATAAATTGAAATACCAAGAGTAATAAAAAAGATCACATCGCGAATAATGAATTTCATTGAGAGCGACTTAAAAGCAATTTCTTGAAAGAAAAAAAATAAAATCAGAATATAGATCGCATCTTTTAATCTGAAAAATTTTAGTGTGGAATAAAAGACAGCTCCCACGAATCCAACTGCCACAAATTGGAACGTCATCAATTTCGGACTAAAAACTTTTATTCCAAAGAATAAGATGCCGATTAATACGCTACCAAGCATCCCCAAAAATGCTGTTAACACGAATGCTGGTAGATTTTTGATGTTGTTTTTTGCAGTCATTTTAGGTCTCCTCTTTTTGGGAAATATTTGTCATTTGAAGTTTATTGATTCATCATTCTTTTCTCTCTAAAAATCTCCAGTCTGCTTTTTCAGGATCATAATTCGGATTTTTTGTCATTTCCTGTGCCCCGACGGAGCTACGCCATTGATGCAGTTTTTCTCGTAATCGTGCGGCCAGCTCGGGCATTTCGTTGGCTAAATCTTTGGTCTCGCCCACATCTTCCCGAACATTGAACAGGCTGATTTGATTTTCTTCGCCCCATAAAGTGGGCTCGTACCACTCGATCAATTTGTAATCGCCTTCCCGAATCGCTCCTGCGGGTTTATGTCCCAGGTGATGGTAATGCGGATAATGGAAATAGATCGCATCCCGTTTCAAATTGCCCGTTTCTTTTAACAATGGCACCAAGCTTTCGCCATCGACATTTTCGATGCTCTGTCTGATGCCAGCAACTTCCAGCAGGGTAGGGAAGAAGTCGGCTGAGATCACTGGGGTCGTGCATTTCGAGCCAGGTTGAATTACGCCAGGCCAGCGAACTGTCAATGGAACCCGAAGTCCGCCGTCGTAAATGGTGGCTTTGCCCATGCGCAACGGTGCCTGGCTTTGCAACTGTTCCAGTCCACCATTATCGGAAACGAAAACGAAGATTGTTTTTTCCGTCAAATTCAATTCATCCAGTTTGTTCAAAATTTCGCCGATGCCTCGATCCATGCGTTCGATCATGGCGCCGATGATCGGATTATTGATGGGCAAATCCGAGCCAGGTTTTGCCTGATATTTGGCGATCAAATCAGGATGCTCCATGATCGGTCGATGCGGCACATGATGCGCCACGTA
The DNA here is from genome assembly GCA_025453735.1 of bacterium. GTDB lineage: Bacteria > Zhuqueibacterota > Zhuqueibacteria > Thermofontimicrobiales > Thermofontimicrobiaceae > JALOPY01. The sequence continues at coordinate 2,950 of JALOPY010000106.1, forward strand.
GCAGAAGAACGGTTTGTCTTTATTTTCCTCGATGAATCGAAGTGAATGTTCAGTGATTTCTGCCACATGATGGGCGTCTTTCTCTGGATCAGCCGTCTCGTCAGGTTTGGCGTTGGTCAGCACCACATCGAATCCCTGGGAGCCAGGATCGAACATTCGGCCTGGCTGGTAATGATAGTCTGTGCTCAAATGCCATTTGCCAAAATGACCTGTGATGTAGCCGTTTTGCTTGAGCAGTTCGGCGAGGGTGATTTCTTCCAGCGGCAGGCAGGGAATCTGCTGCGGCGTGGTCACTTTCGCATACGGATAAGGACTGCCAGGAATGTAATCCGTCAGATGCAATCGGGCGGGATATTTGCCCGTCATAAGGCTGGCACGAGTGGGTGAGCAAATTGGCGCCGCTGAATACGCATCAGTAAATTGCATCCCTTCGGCCGCAATGCGGTCGATATTGGGCGTTTCATAAAATTGCGAGCCATGATAGCTCACCTGGTTCCAGCCCTGGTCATCGGATAGGATAAAGACAATATTCCATTTCCTATTTTGATTGGATGAGCAGCCCTGCAGCAAATTGAACAGGGCGCTGCTTCCTGCAAGTGCGAAAGTGGCTTTGCCCATTGTATTTAAAAATTCTCGACGTTTCATTGACATCTTTTTTATTCCTCCAGTTTGTTTTGTACAATCTACAAAAAAATACAATGCTCAAACATCAAATAACAAATAAATCACAATTTTCAAAATCCAAATTTCAAACAATAACATAAAATGCAATTCAGTTGAGGAACGGACTATTTGGAAAATTGAAATTTTGAATTTGAGCTTTATTTGTTATTTATTATTTGAGGTTTGAGATTTTTCAAAAACATTTCCCTCTCAGCGAAATCAAACGCACGCCATGAGCCCTCCATCCACATACAGCAAATGCCCATTGACATAATCCGAAGCTTTCGATGACAAAAAAACAGCAGCTCCAATCAATTCCGATGGATCGCCCCAGCGATTGGCTGGGACTCGGGAGCAGAGCCAGGCATCGAATTTGGGATCTTCGTACAGGGCTTTGGTCATTTCGGTTTTGAAGTAGCCTGGGGCAATGCCATTGACCTGAACATTGTACTTGCCCCAATCGGTTGCCATGCCTTTGGTCAGATTGCGGATGCCGCCTTTGGAAGCAGTATAAGGCGCAATGGTCGGTCGGGCTAATTCGCTTTGAATCGAGCAAATATTGATGATCTTTCCTGCCTTGCGTTTGATCATTTCCTGAACCACAGCTTTGGCGACGAGAAATGCGCCCGTCAGATTAATATCAATAAGGCGGCGCCAGTCATCACTGTTAAATTCTTCCAACGGCGCTCGAATCTGAATGCCCGCATTGTTAATCAGGATATCAATTTTGCCGATTTCTTTTTCGACAAAAGCGATTTTCTCAATAATCACTTTTTCATCACGGACATCAAAGGAAACGCCATGGCTGGTAAAGCCATCCTTTTTCAACAACGAGACGGCATCCTCAAGTCGCTTCTCCTCGATGTCATTCAAGATGATGGTGCAGCCAGCCTGGGCTAATCCTTTTGCCAGGGTGAGGCCAATCCCCCTGCCCGAACCTGTGATCAAAGCTAATTTTCCAGTGAGATCAAATAGTGTTTGGGACATGATTTTCCTTTTCGATTATCAATTTTTACCAAGCTATTTTTTCCAATCCGCCAGTTGGCGGAAAACAACCCAACGGATTAAATTCCAAAAGACAAAATTCAATTAACAAACAATTTTCAAATCCTAATTTTCAATTTTCAAACCATCTCCTGTACTCTTTCAAAGGTTACAAACTTTTGAAAGAATTCTTTCAATTGAAATTTGATTTTTAGATTTTGAAATTTGTTTGTCATTTGTATTTTGTCGTTTGAGATTTAAGCCTTCATCACTCCTCGCCACGTCCACAGCTTCGCATCAGGATTTCTTTTGCCGATCACAAAGCTCAAGGCATAACCCAGAATCAGCGTCACAAAAAAGGCAACTGTCGCAGGCCAGAGCACGCCGACCATCAGCGATTTGATATGAATAAATTTGGCAAAAACGCTCAACGAACCCATGGCAAATCCGATAAATCCGCCGATCAGGGCAGCAGGCGCCGTGACCCGTTTGGTGAACATGCCGAGACAGAAGACGCCAAAAAGCGGACCCGTGAACATATTGATCAGTTTCTGGGAGTAGACGAAAATATCACCCAGCTTGCCCACATAAAGTGAGAAGAAAGTGATGAGCGCCCCCAGAATCAATGTGGAACCACGTGCAATTCGCAAGCGCCGTCGCCGCTCCGCTTCTTCGACATTGCTTTCATCGAGATTATACTGTTTGAGCTTGAATCGTGAATAGAAATCATTCAAAATAGCGGTAATACACGAGTTCAGCCCTGAATCCAGGCTGGACATGGAAGCCGCATAAATGGCAGCGATCATCAAGCCCGTGATGCCGATGGGCATCATATTGGCGATGAAATACGGAAAAATCTGATCGACCTTCAGGCTCGCTGGAAAAGCATGATATTTTGCCACAACAAATAGTCCTGCGCCAATAGCAGAGACGGAAAAAACATAAAATAAGTAGGCGATACAATTGGTGATGAAACCCTGGCGACTCTTTTTCAGTGATTTCGCTGTGAGGTACCGCTGCACCATTGCCTGATCCACGCAGTAGTTGCCCATTTTTTGCACGGTGTAGGTGACGATCAACGAGAGAATCGTGATGTCGGTGTACAGGAAAAATTTCATCTTCCCGAAAAGATTCGCATCGCCGAAGCCTGGGATATTGGCGCTCATCGAGGTTTTGCCCGCCGCTGCCAGACTGCTCCAGATTTCAGGCAGACCGCCAGGAATCGCCAGGACGATGACCACCACGCCCGTGATCATGCTGATAAACATCACGAACGAATGCACCACATCAGACCACATGATCGCCCGAATGCCGCCCAGTGATGAATTGATCGTGGTCATAAAACCGAGCACCAGCGCCGACAGCAAAATCGGAATTTTGCCATCAGTGACCACGTTCAGAACCATGGATGGGACATAAATCACAGCCGCCATCCAGGTGAGCCGCCACAGGATGAAGATGCCGCTTGCCAGCGCTCTGACCGAAACATTGAACCGCCGCTCGAGATATTCATAGGCGGTATAGCAATTCAATTTATGATAGAATGGCATGAACACCCAAACGACAACGGGAAATGACAGCGGAATTGCCATTGCCATCCAGAGATTGATAATGCCGTATTTGATGATGCCTGTCGGGAAAGCCATGTAACCGACAGCGCTGGTCAACGTTGCCATCAGAGACATACCGACGGCGAGCCAGCCCATGTTCTTCCCTGCCAGCATAAAATCTTTAGTCGATTTGTTCTTTTTGAAAAGATAGATGCCAATGCTGATGATGCTGGAAATATAGCAAATGGCGATAATAATATCGATGGTGTGCAAACCTGGATATGTCATTCCTTCCTCCTGATGTTTTATGATCGATTGCAGGAGTGCATCGCCTTTATGCGATGCATTGCAATCTATAAAGGTCTGCCTCAGTCAGATCATATTAATTGATTGATCCTCCGAAGGGGGAGATTGCACTCCGATGCACTCCTGGAATTTATTTCAATCGGTATTCAGAAATAATCTCAAACTCAACCTCTTTTTTTAAAATATCACTCAAATTACCCCATACAATAATTTTGTCACGCTCAGCGTTCTTGACCACACTCCATTTATTTCCTACAAGAATCACTCGTCCCGCCAGTTGAGCGCCTTTCTCGATTGATTTTTAATTGAAATTGTAGACGAAAAATGAATCGGATCATACTGAATCGATTTAATTTTTCCCCTGATCGAATCATCAACAAATTCTGGTTTCCTGTCGTAATTATCCGTCCCTGAAAATTCGCCTTGAATATTATTGTTTTGCATGACGGGCGGCTGTCCGTCATTCTTTTTGATGGAAATCGGCTGTTGCTCGTTCTCTCTCAAAATATTATTTTGGATCAGACTTGGCACGAAATAAGAAAATCGACTCTCGATCATCACGGCATCGCCGCCCAAATTATGCATGATAATGTTGTTATCCAATTCCATGTAGGAGTCGACGCACTGGACTCCGCCGCCCGAAAGATTTCGCACAATAATATTTTCGAGGATTCGAGCTCGCCCCTCTTTGCTCAATCGAATGCCGCCAGCGCCTTTGCCAGGCGCCCAATTGCCTGCGATGTAATTGTGCTGGATAATCGGCTGTCCCATCCGCATGGTGTAGATGCCGCCTGCATCGTCATCGGCAATATTGCCGACGACCCAATTGGCTTCGATGAGTGGATCAGAATAATATTCATTGTAGATGCCACCGCCATCGCCCCTGCCTTTTGCCTGGTTATTGGCGATGATATTATTGCGGATGATCGGTCGGGATTCATAAGCGCAGGAGATGGCGCCGCCATTGCTGCTGCGGGTGCGATTCCAGTCATTCGTTCCAGCGATATTGCCAATGATCACGTTGTTTTCGACAATGGGCTGCAACACGCCGACCTCCATTCGATTTCCTTTGATGGTTT
>JALOPY010000107.1 GCA_025453735.1 bacterium
TAAACGCATGCAACGTCCGCGATAACGTTTCGGGAATTGTCCCTAAAATCGAGGCGAGATCTTTCTTCGTGTATGGCAGCTCAACAATCTTTTTGTTATTCTTGATTGAATAATGGTTGATCAAATAATTCGCCAATCGTGCCTTAATATCATGAAGCGACAGGTCTTCGATCTTTGCGATTAGTAGTCTCAGGCGTCGAGAATAAGCCGACATAATGCGAAATGCAATTTCTGGACAATGATGCAGTAGCGCTAAAAATTCGGATTTTGAAAAACGGATCAATTCAGTATCTTCTAATGCCTGGCAGAATGCCGGATAGGTATCAAATTCAAAAATGATAGCTTCAGCGACTAAATCGTCCGCGTTCTGGATATGGATGATTTGCTCTGCTCCGTCAGCAGAAAGTTTGAATATTTTCAGCGAACCTGAGATAACATAAAAAAAGGCGGTAGCTGCCTGCAACTCAGAAAAAAGATGCTCGCCTTTGCTGATGTGCTTGATGGATGATAAGGAAGCAACATGATCAATCTGATCCTCGGAAAGCGATTCAAATAGAAAAATTTTCGAAAGAAAAGATTGAATTTCCATTTGAACAAGCACCACTGATTTTTCACAGCGCCAAATATTTCTGGCAGAATGGGAATGATTTAAAATTTAAGTTCAAGAGATCGCCAGAAAGTGCAAAGCCCGGATTTGGCTTGAACTCTCCGGCGACCAACAAAGATTTACTCAATTCCGGTAAATGTCTTGATATATTGAGCGCGAATGTAGCTCTCGGATTTGGGGTCATTTTGCTGATTCAATTTCCCCCTGAAATCTTCGATAGCTTTAAATTGTTTCGCTTGCATCCAATCGTTCAATCCATCAGCCATTTTTTTAATGACCCCTAATCCGTCTTTATAAAGGATCGACGCGACTTGTACGACTTGCGCTCCGACTAAAAGCTGTTTAACGAGATGATCGGCATTCCGGATATTTCCACTGGCAGCAATATCCAGCTTAAGTTTTCCCGATAGCAGGGCAATCCATCGCAACGCATGAGAATAACCGATGGGATCATCAAACGAAGCTTTTGTCGACGAGGTTAAAGTATTTGTATTGATTTCAGGCTGAATAAAGCGATTGAACAGCACCAGTCCGTCCGCACCTTGTTTATCCAATTTCTCGGCTAAATTTCCAAATGAAGTAAAATAAGGCGAAAGTTTTAATGCAACCGGGATTTCCACTTGCGCTTTCACGGCTTGTAAAATTTCAATATAATTGGTTTCAATATTATAGCCGCTCATCTCAAAATTATAGGGCATCACGTAGATATTCAATTCCAGAGCGTCAGCCCCAGCAGATTCGATCTGTTTGGCATAGCTGGTCCACCATTTCGCAGTAAAACAATTGACGCTGGCGATGACCGGGATCGAAACGGACTTTTTCGCTTGTGAAATCGTTTCGAGATAGTCACGAGGTCCAAGCTGCATATCGAGCTCGGCGCGAATATAATCCATTGCTTCAGTATGCATGGCAGCAGTCTCATCGAGACCTGAATTCATTTCCCTAATTTGTTCTTCAAACAGGGATTTCATGACCACCGCGCCTGCGTTTGCGTCTTCGCACTTTTTAATTTGATCGATATTTTTTGTCAAACCACAACTGGCAACCACGATCGGATTTTTAAGAGATAGCCCTAAATATTTCGTTGAAAGATCCATATTCAATTTTCTCCTGGTATTTTCAAAAAACCACATCAGATTATGCAAGCTAAAAAGTTACAGAAATATAAGTTAATAAGAATAAAAAGTCAAGCACAAATTTGTGCAATTTGCAATATTTCAGTTACAAGTGGAAAATAAAACAGGTTTCTCCCAGAAACCTGGCTTATTAACCTAACACTGAGGTATTACTGAAAGTTGCAATTTGTTGGGTATGATGAAAAAATTTAACAGCGTTCGAATTCCTATCTGCTGTTGAAAAAATTTCTTTGCCGACACTCGTTTCTGCACCAATATTTTGGTGGCTCTGTTCGGCTATCAGATTTATTTCATCCTCCTCTGAAACCGCAGCACCGCAAATGAAAAAATTGTGCTCCCAAAAATCATCAGAGCAATTCCCTGCCAGTAGAGATATTTCAAGCTTGCCCCCTTAATAAATAGCTCCCGCACCACGATGACTAAATAACGCATGGGATCGAAATAGGATAGATATTGAGGCACCTTTGGCATATTTTCCACCTGAAACAGAAAGCCAGATAAGAACATGAAAAAAATAATGAAGAAAAATGTCATAAACATGGCTTGCTGCTGGGTACTGGCGGAAGCGGAAACAAACAGCCCGATCCCCAGAGTTGTAAATAAATAGATGATAATGAACAGGGCAAAGAGTCCCAAATTACCGACAATCGGGATATTATACCAGACTTTAGCAAATGCAATCGCCAGCGTCACAACGATGATTCCGATAGCCGCGAAAGGAATGATCTTGCCGATTAGCAGTTCATGTTTTTTTATGGGTGCTACCAATAGTTGCTCCAGTGTGCCGATCTCTCGCTCCCGCACCAATCCCATCGCACTGATCAAAGTCGTCACCATGGTGAGCAAAAAAACGATGAGTCCTGGGATCATAAAATTTTTGAACTTTAAATCCTGATTGTACCAGATTCGGATATTGGGCGTCAGCAAATGAACATCAGTTCCACCCTGAATTTGTTGCGCTAATTTTTCAGCTAAAAAGCTTTCCAGAATACCAGCGATGTAGCCCAGGGCGATAGTTGAAGTATTGGAATCGACGCCATCAACCAGGATTTGTATTTCTGTCGGAATATTTTTTGCCAGATTTCTTGACATATTCGCGGGAATCACAATCGCTACGGATGCTTTGCTCCGATTGAGATAGTCATATAAAAAATTTTCCCGCCGCTCAAAATATTTCACATTGAAATAGCCAGAATTTCGCACCCGGTCGATGAGCTGACGACTGGTCGGCGAATTATCCAGGTCGCAGATCACGGTCTGAATATTTTTCACCTCAGAAGAAACCACATAGCCCAGAATCAGCAGTTGAACAATCGGAATCAGAAATATGATCCGTATCATGGCTGGATCACGCCGAATTTGAATAAATTCTTTTTTAACAATGTGTATAATTTTTCTCACGATTCATCCTTCCAGATTTGTCTTGAATCGATTCACGCTTGCCAATAATAACACCGTTCCAAATGCCAACAGGAAGATTGCGGGTTGATGAAAATAGCCAAAGCCAATCCCCTTTAACATGATGCCTCGAATGATAGTCAAGAAATATTTGGCAGGAACCAGGTATGAAATAATCTGCAATACGATCGGCAACGAGATTATCGGAAAAATAAAACCAGATAACATGATCGCGGGCAGTGTCGTTGTCAACTGGGCGAGTATCATAGCGACCTGCTGCGTTTTTACCCGTGCTGAAATAAAGACGCCCAAGCTCAGCGAGGCATACACATAAAACACACAAAACAGCAGCAATAGCAATGGATTCCCCCTGAATGGCACACCAAAAATAATCCTGGCGCAGACCACAACGATGATGGCATCAATTAACGCTAAAATCACGTAAGGCGCAATTTTGCCGAAGATAATTTCGTAGGGTCGGATGGGTGAAACTAATATTTGCTCCATCGTACCACTTTCCCGCTCCCTGGTGATCGTGATTGAAGTCAGCAAGGTGCAAATCAACATCATAATGACCGCCACCAAACCAGGCACGATAAAATGAGCGCTTTTCATATCTGGGTTGTACCAGATCCGTGGTTGCAGCTCTAACGGTGGGACAAGGATTTGTGTATTCATTTCCAATGAATACATCATGAAAAATGATTTGGCATAATTAATCGCAACCGTGGCAGTATTGGAATTTGCGCCATCCACAATGAGTTGCACCTGGCTTTGTGGCTCCGTCTTCAATTTTTTTGCATAATCAACAGGGATGACGAGTGCAGCGACAAAACGGCGCTGCAGCATCCCTTCCTCTATTTCATTGCGACTTTGTAAATCTGCCATGATTTTAAAATAATTCGAGCTGGTTAGCTTTTGAACCAATTCCCGTGAGGCTGGCGTGCGATTCTCATCAAGAATGCCGAGCTGAATTTCTTTGATGTCAAATGTGATGGCATAGCCATAAAGCAACACCATGATAATCGGCATCAGAAAAACAATCACCAGACTTCGTGGATCACGAATGATATGGAGAAATTCCTTTTGCACGATGGCAATGATGCGTGGTTTCATAAATTCATCCAGTTGATAAAGGAGTGCGTTGCCTTTATGCAACGCACTGATTCCATCGCTCGGAGCGATGGAATCAGTGCTGCTGTTCTTCATTCAGTTAATGCTGCGGCGCATAAAGGCGCCGCACTCCGTTCCGCTTATAATTATTTCTTCACCAGATCAATAAAAACATCTTCAATGGACTCTTTTTGATAACTTTGTTTCAGCTCCCGTGGCGAGCCAATGGCGATAATTTTTCCATCATGCATAATGGAGAGGCGATTGCAATATTCTGCCTCATCCATGTAATGGGTGGTGACGAAAACCGTTGTCCCGCCATCCGCCAGATCGTAAATCAGGCTCCAAAAATTACGGCGGGAAATGGGGTCAACCCCGCCTGTTGGCTCATCCAAAAATAGAATTTTCGGTTGATGCATGATGGCGCAGCTCAGCGCCAGTCGCTGTTTCCAGCCCAGCGGGATGTCACGGGTCAATTTATGTAAATGGTCGCCCAGACCTGTCGAATGAACTGCCTGGCTACAGGCAATTTTCAATTCGTGATTGTTTAGTCCATAAATGCCGCCATAAAATTCTAAATTTTCTTCGACAGTCAGGTCTTCGTAAAGGGAAAATTTTTGGGACATGTAGCCGATATTTTGTTTGATTTCTTCTGTTTGTTTATAAATATCGAAATCCGAAACATACGCTGTGCCCGAGGTTGGCATGAGCAAACCACAAAGCATTTTGATGGTAGTCGTCTTCCCTGCCCCGTTAGCCCCGAGAAAGCCAAATATTTCGCCCTTATAAACCTGAAATGAAATATGATCCACGGCGACAAAATCACCGAAGGTTCGGGTTAGTTCCTGGACTTTTACTGAGAATTCGTTTTCCATAATTTGTCGTATCGGAGTTTCAAAGTTAATATAAAAACCTTACAATGAGCAACAGAGTGAGCAGAGAATCACGGAGTTTTTTTGAAGTAAAAAAACTCCAGTTAAACTTTCGCTTGCTCCTCTTCTCCTTGTAAGAGAGTCGCGTCATCAATGAATTGTACTTAATTTAAAAGTTCAACAAATACATCCTCGATACTGGCTGAAATTTCTTTCATCGAATTGATTTGAATATTCTCAATCTCCACTAAATTTTTGATCATCGGTTTCATTTGCTCACTGGTTTGATGACTGCTCAGATGCACCCGATCACCAAAACTATGCACCGAATCAAATTGTTTGCTGGCTATCAAAATTTTAGCAGCTTTGACATTTTGATCACAGACGATTTCCAGCACAGTATTCTTATAGTGATGGGCGATCTTTTCAGGCTCTGTTACTAATAGAATTTTTCCGTTGTGAATAAACGCCACTCGATTGCACTTCGCTGCTTCATCCATGTAGGGAGTGGTCACGAGAATTGTCACGCCGCTGGCCCGAAGCTCTTTCAGAATATCCCAGAATTCACGGCGGGACACAGGATCCACGCCGGTAGTCGGCTCATCGAGCAGCAGAATTTTGGGCGTGTGAATCAGAGTGCAGGAGAGCGCCAGCTTTTGCTTCATTCCCCCAGACAGGGCAGCCGTACGGCGATTGGAAAACGGACTCAGTCGGTTGAATTCCAGCAATCGCTTCATTCGATTTTCCCGCTCCTCTTTGTTCACCTGAAATAGATCGGCAAAGAATCGCAGGTTCTCTGCTACAGTCAAATCTGGATACAATGAAAATCGCTGTGGCATATAGCCAATGAACTGTCGCACCGCTGATAATTCGCTGCGAACGTTCTTGCCGCCAACCAGGCATACTCCTTCATCTGCGATGAGCAGACCGGACAACATCCGCAACGTGGTTGTCTTGCCAGCGCCATCAGGACCGATCAGCCCCAGCATCTCACCTTCGTGAACGTCGAGATGTAGATCATCTATTGCCAGAATACTGCCAAAGCTCTTTTTCAAACCAACGATTTTTATATCGAACGTCAAATCATTCTCCCAAGATTTCTATAATATTTAAATCAAAATTCAACGCAGAGACGCAAAGGACGCTGAGGAGCGCAGAGATTATTTTGAGATTTCCTCTAATTTATTTACCACTCGGTGAATTCCGTCCCGCAACAATTCGACATGAAAGTTAATAATGAGACCTAAATGTTTTTTGCTTAGCCGAAGATAACTCAACAGTTTTGGCTTATCGTTTTTTGACAATTCCTCTTTTGCTTTCAGATCGACAATGACCTTATCCTCAACCAATAAATCCAGGCGAAGATCGGTTTTAAGTTTAATTCCTTTATATGGAATCGGTACATTTTGTTGCCTCACCAAATTAATTCCTCTCAAATGCAATTCATGACATAATGCTTCCTCATAGATGGATTCCAATAGTCCTGGCCCCAAAATACGATGCACTTCAATAGCGGCACCAATTATTTTTTCTGAAATCTCATTTTCATGCATTTGAATAACTCCTTTTATAATTCTCTCAGCGTCCTCTGCGCCTCTGCGTTAAAAAAATATTTTCACTTCAAAACCACATCCGCAGGCATGCCGATTTTCAGAATTCCATCGGGATTTTTGACCTCGATTTTCACTGCATAAACCAGATCGGCTCGAGCATCTTTGGTCTGGACGTTTTTCGGCGTAAATTCTGCCCTTGGCGAAATCCAGGCAATCCGCCCGGGAAAAGTGCGATCAGGATACGAGCTGATTTGTATGTCAGCAGGACCATTCAGCTTGATTTTGCCCAACTCGGTTTCTTTGAAATAAATTTTGATCCACATATTTTGGAGATCAGCCAGACTCACCACAGGTCCGCCTGGCCGGGCGATTTCTCCCTGCTCCACATATTTTTCAGTAACGGTTCCCTCGATGGGCGAGGGAATTCTGGCATCCCGCTTTTGACTCTCCAATAGCTCAAGCTGGACCATGACCTGTTCCTCTTTGGATCGCAACGCTTTGAGACTGGTCACCGCATTATCGTATTGAGTCTGCGCCGCTTTATAGGCGGTCTCTATATCGTCGTACTGCTGCTGCGTCACACTATTTTCATTTAACAACGATTTGATGCGGAGATATTTTTTCTCCACATTTGCCAGATTATCTTTGGCGAGTTCAACTCCGCGCTGGGCATTCTGGATGTTTAGCTTCAGCTCATTCAGTCCTGCCAGCAGTTGCTTTTTCTGGAGGTAAATTTTTTCGGTGTCGATTTGGGCGATCACCTGACCGACAGTTACGAGAGCTCCTTCATTTACAAAAAAATCGACCACAGTCCCAGCCAGCTTGGAGCTAACCAGTACCTCAGTAGCCTCCAATGTGCCCGAGCCAGATAAGCTATTTGAATCATCGTTTGAACAGCCATTGAAACTGATAAGCGATACTAAACATAGAAACACGATTGATTTCATCACGACTTTCATATTCATCCCTTTGATTAACTTTTAAATTCTTACATTGGAATTTCAAAGTCACTTAAAAAACCTCACAATGAGCAGCGGAGTTAAGGAGATTTACGGAGTTTTTGAAGCAATATTAAGCCATCATATAACCCCGTTTCAACTCTGTTACCTCCGTTTCTCATTGTAGGAGAGCACTTCATTTGTTGCTTTTTGCATTGGTACCCACTGCCCGCCGCCAATTCGCCTGCGCCAATGCAGCATCGATTTCAGCTTGTGCTTTTTGCAGCTTCGCCCGGGTTAATTCCGATTGCGCATCAAAATATTCTGTATGGGTTGCCTGTCCCTGCTGATAGCTAGTTTCTGCCACCCGAAAACTTTCCTGCGCCTGGGTTTCCATCGTGGAGGTCAATTGTAGTCGTTTGCTGGCTTCGTCCAGGAGCAGGCAGGACTGAGTAACATCCAGCGTGATCGCATCTTGTACCTTTCGAGCGGTTTGATTGATAGCATCGATCTTCAATTGGGCTTGCTGAATTTGCGATCGGATTTTGCCCCAACTCCATAAATTCCATTCGACGCCAGCGCCAACCAGCCAGTAATCCATCCATTCTTGTTTGATAAAATCGAGTCCTGGTTTGCCATAGCCCAATGTCCCGAAAGCCGCCAGAGAAGGAAACATCCCGCCCTTTGCAATTTTGATGGAAGCTTGTCCCGCTTCTACAAATTCCTGAACTTGCATCGACGCTAACGTCACATCCGAAGGCAACTTTTGACCAATCAAATTTTCCAGCGCAACCATCGCCATTTTGATGGCGTTTTCAGCCTGAATGACAACCAATTCCGCTTCCGAAAGCTTAACCTGAACTTTGAGCAATTCATCCTTTTTCGCCATGCCCTGGGCAACATAATTTTCAACATCTTGCAGATGGGACGCCACCTGTTCTCTGGCGCTCGAAGCAATTTGCAAAAATTTTTGGGACTTCAAAACATTGCCATAAGCAGTCTCCACTTTAAAAATCAGCTCGATTCGATTCTTTTCCAATTCCAGAGATCTGCTGGTCGCCAGGGCATTCGCTGCCTTCACCCAATTGCTCAATCTGAATCCAGTGAAAATCGGCTGGGAAATCGTCAATTTAAAGTCATAATTATCCAGCGTTCCCAATGTCATTCCGCCTCCCGGAAACAAGGAAATGGGCGCTCCTCCGATGGGCAATTCGATCGAGGGAATCGTCAGTTCTGGTGTGGTACTCTGGCGACGATAGTTGCCTGAAAAATCCAATGAGGGCAACAATGCGCTTTTCGCCTGTCGCGCATCTTCCAGCGTCATGCTGGCTTCTGTTTCGCTGATTTTCAGTCCAGGATTATTTGCCAGGGCGATCTTCACGCATTCGGAGAGCCCCATCTGCGCCTGAGCCGGCTGAATCCAAAAGAACGTTAGAACCAGAATAAAATATTTTCTCATAGCTGACTCCGTTTTCTATGAACATGACTGTTACCCGCCAATTGGCAGGCTAATCATTACCCAATCTTTTTCAACGCAGAGACCGCTGAGTACGCAGAGGCACGCAGAGTTATGTGATTGAACAAAGCGACTTGCAAATCATTAACCCAGGTATTTTTTTAATCATGCATTCTTTTTGCAGTTAATGGGATAACTTTATTGTAATTCTTTTATTGAAAAGTCTAATATCTCTCAAACGAATTCAAAGCTTTTCATCTCTCAGCGTCCGTTGCGATCTCTGCGTTTAATTTTTTTCATATCATCCAACTTATGGGTAATGATTAGCCTGTGAGTGGATGATTACGTTCTGTACTTATTTTCAATTATCGAGGCAACAAGCCATATAACAATAGATCGACGATTGCTTCTTCTCGCTTGACTAATAATTTTTTCTCGTCAACAAATTCCTCCTGCCAGATCGCTTTGAGCAACGGTTTTGCGACGAAAAAGAACAGGTTCAAGCCAATAATGTTCCAGATCGTCTGCATGGGATCGACGTTTCTCAATTTGCCAGCCTCAACACCAGCAGCCAGCGTGTGTACTGCCTGGCGAATATTGGTGTTGCCCATCTGCTCAAACAAATCGTGCATAACTTTTTCTACGATGGGATTATTGCTGTTTAATTCTCGAACAATAATCCGGGGCAAATATGGGTGCTCGGAAAGGAACTGAAAATGCGCAGAAACTGTTTTTGTGATCAACTCGTCAGGAGATTGATCTGCCATGCTCCAGATTTGAGAGAAGAGCTGAAACAGCTCTTCAAAAGCTTCTCTGATAATCGATTCAAATAGAGCGTCTTTTGATGTGAAATAATAATGTATCATTGCCTTATTGGCGCCAGCTCGATTGGCGATCTCCTGCATCCGTGCGCCATCATACCCTTTTTCAACAAATTCTTCAAGCGCCGCCAGCTTTAGCTTTTCACGCGTCGTTTCAAGTTCTTCCATGACCAGCTCATTATTTTAACCATAAATTTAAACCAGTTGGTTTAACCAACCGATTGGTTTAACTGAATGGTTAATTTAACAATATTTTTGAAAAAGTCAAGCTTTTTTTTGTTGTTCTGGTAAAACCTCAATCTCGAGTGTATAAACCTGGTTTCTGGCAGAAACCAGGTTTATTTTTCAGTTACACGATAACTCGGCGACTGCTATTGGAACAGCGAGACTATTTGGGGGTGTAACAATAGAATCAATTTTAACTGATTTTCAGGACGATTCATAATTTCATTTGGCACTAGCAGACATCGGTGTCATCATTGGGGGGCTAAAAGTTTATTCTTGAAAGAATTTCACTTCTGGTTGAAATATCGATTTTTTTATGAAAGCTAACATCCAAAAATATTTTTTTCACACCCGACTTCTATGGATATTCCATCTTCTGGTTTTATTATTTATTCAAAATGCCAATGCTCAGGAAGGCTATCTAATTCGTAATATCAAGTTCATTGGCAATCGTTCATTCTCAGGAGTAATTCTTTCAAACCAGATGAATGTTCAAGGCACCAGCAAATTTCGACAACTAGTGCTGCAAAAAAAGCCGGTATTATTCGATGAAAAGACCCTGCAAAATGATTTAAACCGGATTCAAAAATTCTATCAATCCGAAGGATTTTTGGACATCGCGGCAACTTCTCAATTGGAAACCAATTCAAAGGGGAATGCTGTTACTATTTTTATCCAAATTTCAGAAGGAGAGCCAATTCGTGTCCGTCAGATCGATATTCATTTTCGTATCCAGGGCGACACTACCGCGGGCAAATCCCCACATCAACTCGCTGTAAAAATGAAGCCGACGCTTAATTTGAAGCCAGGGATACGATTTCGGGATGTGCTGCTTAAAGCAGACGAGAATCTAATTCTCAAGAAATTTAGCAATGA
>JALOPY010000108.1 GCA_025453735.1 bacterium
GATTGCCACGGGCGGATCGGGTCGGCTGCATGTCCAAAAATTTATGACGACCAACCATTACGGCGCTACGGGCGATGGTCTGGTGATGGGCTATCGGGCGGGCGTGCCGATCTGCTTCCTGCATACAGTGCAATATCATCCCACGGGAGCGGTATTTCCTGAGCAAGCGGAAGGATTATTAATCACTGAAAAAGTGCGAGGCGCAGGCGCCAACGTGGTCAACATTCATGGCGAACAATTTGTTTTCGAGCGTGAGCCACGAGATGTTGAAGCTGCTGCCATTATCAAAGAATGTTCGCCCGAACGGGGCAATGGCGTTCCCACGCCCACTGGCAAATTCGGCGTCTGGCTCGACTCGCCCATGATCGATGACCTGCTGGGCGAAGGAACGGTACGAAAGGAATTCCCTGGCAAGCATATTTTGTTCCGACGCTATGGTATCGACATTTCCAAAGAGCCCATGCTGATCTATCCGACGCTTCATTATCAAAACGGCGGACTGGAAGCGAATAACAAAGGCGAAACCTGTGTGCCAGGATTGTACGTTGCTGGCGAAGTGCTGGGCGGTATTCACGGCGAAAATCGCCTCATGGGAAATTCGCTGCTCGATGTGACAACCTTTGGACGAATCGCTGGCATGAATGCGGCAGAATACATCAAAGGATACCAGGGCAATGGAAAATTGACGCTGGATCATGTGAAGAAATTTAACAAAGAGGTCGATAAAGCGGGCATCAAAGACAAAGTCGGACCGATGCTATTGCCCGATTATTCCAATCCCGAGGTGCGGAAGCGACAGTTGACCACGCAGTACCTGGGAACGATGCGGTAAAAGCAGTATTTAGATTTGCTGTAAATTAACGTTAAATAAGCCTCACCTGATCGTGAGGCTTTTCTTTTATGAACCTTTAGATTCGTCCAATCGTTCATATTTTGTTGAGCACAACAAGGGGAAGAAGCTTTCCGATTTTTCTTAATCGAAATAAAATATAGACGTTGTGGCTTCATGTGGCTTGGTTTTTGTGAGTACCCCGACTGGTTAAAGGGAAATCGTATGACTTTTAAACTCATATTCAAATTCTCGGATGCACCAAAAATTAATTTAATTACCAGCGCTTTGATCTTCTTGTTTTTGATAGTAATTATTAATTCGTCTCTTTTCAGCGGAACCACAGGAAGCCTTGAAGGAATTGTTCTTGACAAAGCTACAATGAAACCGTTAGCTGGTGCTAACGTCATCATATTAGAGACGAGCCAGGGCAGCGCTGCGGATCTCAATGGAATGTTCAAAATCCATAACATTCGTGCTGGCACCTATAGAGTTCGTGTTTCAATGGCTGGCTATCGTACCCTGACATTCAATAATATCGCGATCCTGCCCGATCTGAAGACCCGGCTGAATGCACAGCTTACTGAAACGCCTATCGAGTTGGAAGCCATCGAGGTGCGAGCCGAACGCCCTTTGATTCAAACGGATGTCAAAGGGACGGTGTATGAGCTGAGCGCGGAGAAAATCAATCAGCTTCCCATTGAAAAATTTCAAGAGGTCGTGGGATTGCAAGCCGGGACTACAGTGGAGGGGAATGTCCGCGGCGGCAAAATAAGAGAGGTTATCTATTTGATCGATGGACTTCCAGTCCAGGATGTCATTCGGGGTGGATTGGGTTCGGAGTTGCCGAAAAGCGCCATCTCACAACTCAGCTTAAAAACCGGTGGCTTTGACGCTGAATATGGAAATGCCCTGTCTGGTGTCGTGAATGTGATCACCCGAACCGGGAGCAATGATCACCAATTCTTCTTTCGGGCGGAAAAGGATAATCTGTTCGGGGGGACACAGGTCAGCAAAATGAATACCTTCGAGCTGACTGCCAGCGGTCCGATAAAAAATTCCAAGCTCTATTACTTTGTGGCAAATAATCTGTTGTTCAGCGATACACGATGGTGGCAGGATTTTCAATATTTTTTCGATTCGCCCATTCAAAAAGATTTAAATGGAATAAGCAAAATTGATTGGCACCTGAATTCTTCGATGCGAATGAGCGCGCAAATGCTTTATTCGCTCAACCGCTGGCGCGATTATGAATTTAGCTGGCGTTACAATCTGGATGGTTTGCCGCCGCAACAACGCGACTCCTATCGCAGCGCAATTTTTTGGACTCACACGCTGTCACAAAATACCTTTTATTCCATTAGTTTGAGCCAATACTATTTAAATTCAAAAATTGGAAAAGGTGGTTCCGAAGATTTAGAGGCGATTCCTTATCAATACGATTTCTATTTGCTCTACATTGTTTCTGGCAATCGGATTCTGTGGGCGAATATGAGGCAGCTTGCTTCATCCATCAAAGCAGAGATGACCAATCAATTCCATCCATTGCATGAATTAAAAGCTGGCTTTGAGCTCAAACATTATAACATCAATTCAAACATGAGGAAAATGGAGCCGCAAAAGACCTATTTTGGCAAGCCTCTGGTTCATCTTCCATTGTTGAATTACAGCACCACATATCATTATTACCCCCGATCGGGAAGCATATTTATTCAGGATAAGTTTGAATCGGGCAAGGACCGCTCCGGGATCAGTGTGGGACTTCGATTTGACTTTCTCGATCCACGCGCCAGGCGTCCCGCGATTGAGCTGGTGCCAATCAAAGAAGATCAATATCAAGAAAATGTCGTCGCTTATACGCCTGCCAAAGTTCAGTACAACCTCAGTCCTCGGTTTGGTTTTTCATTTCCACTGGCCAGCAAGAGTCACCTGTTTATCAACTATGGTCATTATATCCAGTACCCGCTGTTTGAACATCTGTATTCGGGTCTGGATAATGTCAATCTGAAATACGGCATCAATGTATTGCGTGGTAATCCGAATCTGTTGGCTGAGAAAACACGCGCCTGGGAAATCAGCGCTCGCCATAACCTCATCGAGAATGTCGTCATTTCGGCTTTGTATTTTAAGAAAGAGACCACGGATCAAATCGATACCAAAACTTTTGTTCCGAGCAACAGCCGCATTGCCGGAGATTATGGCTTTGCCGAGTATGTGAATAATCCTTATGCGATTGCCCGTGGCTATGAGTTTCTTATCACTCGCGAAACCGGAAAATGGGTGAGGGGTAGTTTGTCCTATACGTTAATGGATGCGAAAGGCATCAGTGAATATGAAGATCAGGGATTGAATTATGCGCAATGGGGTTTTGCCGTGGCAAACTCGCCGTTCTATCTAAGCTGGGATCAACGCCATACGGTTAAAGCTGACATCGTGCTGGATTTGCCGTTTGCGACAACAGCTAATTTTGTCTGGCAATATCATAGTGGCCGACCTTATACTTTTTTTCCCTCGAAAGATGGTTTCACGCCAGATGATCCGGAAATTCGCTTTCTGCCGAACAATAGAAGAATGCCTGACAACAATTTTCTTGATTTGAAAGTGAGCAAAGAATTTCAGTTTGGTCCGGAAGTAAATGCTTTGCAAGCGCACCGATATAAAATCGCTCTTCACGTCGAAATCAAAAACGTTTTCAATGAAAAGAATGTTCGCTGGGTGGATTCATCAGGCCGTGTCGGCGGTGAATTAAGCGATCCGGCGGCCTATTATATCGGTCGCCGCACCGCGTTTGGAATTAATGTTGAATTATAAACAAGAGAAGAGATTGGTCATGCGATTAAAATATATCTGGCAAATTTTATGGCTGCTCATGGTGCTGGTTTCCTGTGAGGAATCGTTGCCCCCGCGAATTGTTCCTCAAAATACGCTGGAGATCACAGGTATTATCGCTAATCAGGAAGGCGGCGACACCGGGATCTTTGTGGCGATCAAAGTCTTTGGAGTCAATCGATACATAGAGACTTTTCAAGACACGGTGAAGGTGAACGGAAACATCCATATCTGGTGGGCGAGAAAACCTGAGATAGAAGCGAATGTTCCGCTAAGTAATAGACATTTTACAGATCCCACACGAATTTCGGGCAGCGTGCTCACCCTTGATCCCGGTGAAGAATTTCATCTCGAAACCCTCTGGTATTTGAACACTGATGCTGGAAATAATCTTATTGATCTGTTAGATTTTTCCAATAGTCCTGTGATTGGAGGGATCGTCACGGCTGCTCCTGAAAAATTTGTCCTGGAGGTCCAGCTTACACTCTTTAGCGAAACCGGATTACTTCGCTCGAAACTCCATGAATTTATTATTACTGGCTGGAAAGTAGCTGAAACGACCCCACCAGAATAAGCCTGGTCGAATTCATTACGCCAGGACGTGAAGCGCAACGTTCTGAAAAGGATAGGATTCAAAACGATTCTTGACCGGGATACGTGACCACTCACCAAATACACCTCACGTGCCAGCACCCAACACTATTCTGAGCTACCGATTTCGAATAATCGTCGTATAAACTTTTTGCATGTCGCCTCGGTTAAAAATCTGGGACATCGCCCGCATCACATCGCCTTTATCTGTTTGGATGGAAATCCCCAATTGGTCATATCCATTCAGTACTCGTTCTCGAAACTCGACTTCATGATTGACCTGAGCGATGCAACTGTCGATATATGTTCTGAAATTTTCAATATCCCTTAGCTCATATTCTTCAAGCAGCAGCGGCAATAGATTTTCATAGCTCAAAATATCGCCAGTTTCGAGATAATTCCAGCACGTCGCCAGCACGGCTTTTTTATTGATGCCTATCGCCCAATGGATCTCTTCAACTGATTCAGGCTTGCATTTCCACATGGTCACTCTGCCATTGGGCTCTTCGATATACCAGACTGTCCCTTCCATACCGACTAATTTTTCATCGTCGGTATGTTTCATTCGCTGCTCCATGTGCTCCCGAATCTCGGCATATTTTTTAACAGGATCGTCTTCGGCTGAAATTTCATCGATAACTGGGGCAGGAGGGACGTCGAAAAGTTTCAGATCAAACACAGGCACAATAGTTGCGTCGTGCCGAATACCGAACAATGCAGCCACGGACAGATCGGCATCATAAAGCATCAGATGGGCGTTTCGCATCCCGTAAATTTCGAAGCTGATGTGACAGTTGTTTTCGGACACCAATTGTGGGATGGCTGGATATTTTTGCATCAACTCATTCCACATATCCAGAAAGGGTCCCCAGCGGCTGTTGCGCAACACAGGATAGAGCCGAAGTTTGTAAGTCAGGTGGGAATTTCTGTCAGCATCCTGGTAGCGATATGCCAGCACATTGGTGCCATCGAGCTTTTCATAAATGTGAATTTTTTTGATCGGCGGGAAATGGAATTTGCCGTCTTTGCCGAATGGATAATGCAATTTGGGCGTTGCCAGGATAAGCTGCGGCGCTGCTTTTCCATCGACATGGGTGATGACCAGAGCGCCGTAGCGGTGATCTGGTTTTTGTGATAGAAATCCCTGCAATCGAACATCATTATTGAATGGATCTTCGACATCGAATGGCTGCAGCCATTTGGCATCGAGCTCGATAATTTGTTGGGCGAGTTCTAAAGATTTTTGATTATCCTGGTTTGTCATATTTTCTAAAAGGAATTAATCCCTGCCTGCGGCGGACAGGCGTAAGGATCTTATTTTTGTTTTTCCAAAATGATCCCCAACGGATAGATGAACCCAACTGATAAATGAATAGGCTTAATCCGTAGGGCTCATCTTTCCGCTGGGCATATCTTTTTAATAGCTCAAATATAAGCTCTAATCCGTTTAAATGCAAACAATTTTTGTGCTTGATTTTTACAAATAATTTCTTTAGTTTAAGCACAGAGCAATTTTAAAAGTGAGGATAATCCCATGCCCGAAAAACACGGCAAAATACTCGTTATCGATGATGACGAAGACATTCTATTAGCTGCCCGCCTGTTTCTCAAACAGCATTTTGAATTGGTCCATACTGAGAAATCACCCGACAAAATTCCCTCCTTGCTTCATAACGAAAATTACGATGTCATTTTATTGGACATGAATTTTGCCAGGGATATGACCAGCGGCAAAGAAGGTTTGTTTTGGCTCAATAAAGTTCTTGAGATCGATCCCTCTGCCGTTGTGATTTTAATTACCGCTTACGGCGATGTGGAGATGGCGGTGAAAGCGATCAAAGCTGGCGCCACGGAATTCATCCTTAAACCCTGGCAGAATGAGAAATTGCTGGCAACCATTTCGGCAGCAATAAATTTACGACAATCCCGCACCGAAGTCGATCATCTCCGCCGCCGTCAGCTTCAGCTCAGCGCCGATCTCGATCAGCCGTTCAAAGATTTTATCGGCACGAGCCCTGCCATGCTTCATGTTTTTTCAATCATAGAAAAAGTCGCCAGAACCGAAGCCAATGTCTTGATCCTGGGTGAGAATGGAACGGGCAAGGAGTTGGTCGCCAGGGAGCTGCATCGCCAATCGCTTCGGGCAAATGAGGTGTTCATTACTGTCGATATGGGAGCTATAACGAATACGCTGTTTGAAAGCGAGCTGTTCGGTCACACCAAAGGCGCATTCACCGACGCCAAAGAAGATCGGGCGGGCAGGTTTGAAATCGCTTCTGGTGGCACACTTTTTTTGGACGAAATTGGAAATCTACCATTGCCGCTGCAAGCCAAATTACTGACCGTTCTGCAAAATCGTGAAGTGACTCGATTGGGCTCTAACAAGCCTTGCCCCATCGATATTCGACTGATTTGTGCGACCAATCGACCGATCTATGAAATGGTCGAGAAGAAAGAATTCAGGCAGGATTTGCTATATCGAATTAACACCGTTGAGATTTCGCTGCCGCCGCTCCGAGAGCGACAGGAAGATATGTCGCTGTTAGTCGATCATTTTCTGCAGAGCTACTGCAAAAAGTATCGTGTCCCTCAAAAACGAGTGAATCCTGCCACCATCAAGAAATTGCAAAAATATCACTGGCCAGGAAACGTCAGGGAGTTGCAGCATGCCATCGAACGAGCCATCATCATGACAGATGCAACAGTGCTGAATCCAACCGACATTTTTCTGCCCGACAGGGAGATCAAAGAGCAGGGCATTATTTTCGAAAATTATAATCTCGAAGAAGCGGAGAAAATGTTGATCCGCAAAGCAATTGCCAAATACGGCGGCAACATCAGCAAAGCCGCCGGAGAATTGGGCTTGACCCGAACCTCGCTGTATCGAAGAATGGAAAAATATGGTCTATAAAAATTTCCGATTGAATTGCATTCTACGAATTCTGGTTCTCGGCGTTACGATTTATCTGCTATTTTTTTTGCTTAGCCGAACCACGCTTTACGCCATGAGCTTCATTATCGGCCTGATCATTATTTATGAAATTTATTCCCTCATCCATTATGTCGAACGAACCAATCGAGACTTAACCCGCTTTCTGGATGCCATCAAATACGAAGATTTTTCCCAGACCTTTCTCGGCGCTGGATTCGGCTCGTCATTCAATGATTTGAAAGCTGCCTTCAATGCCGTGCTCACCAAATTTCAGCAGACCAGGGCTGAAAAGGAGGAGCACTTTCGTTATCTCCAGACCGTGGTCCAGCATATCGGCATCGG
>JALOPY010000703.1 GCA_025453735.1 bacterium
TTTTTAGATATGGATTATGATTGGACACCTGCATTTAAAGTAGGTCTTGGATATCATATTAATTATGATAATTGGAATCTTTTCCTACAATATACTAGATATAATTCAGTAATGACTAATAGATTTTCAGTAGAAGTTTCAAATGAATTTTTAGCTGACAAAATAAAAATTCTTGACTTTTTAGATATTCTGCTTTATCTTTACCATGTCTAATTGAACTGCTGGATTTCCGGCATTTTCTTTACCCGGATATTCAGTCAATCGCTTAAAACACATTAATTCAACTTATATTGCGAGGAGGATTTAAAATGGGTTATTTAATTGCATTCATTGTGGGAATATTGGCAATGGGTTTTATCATTCAGTCTAAAAGTTATCCAGGCGTTGGTGGAGCCGGTCAGTTTATTAGAGGAAAAGGGAAACTGATTCTGGGTTTAATTATTCTTCTATTGCTTGTTTTTTTTATTGCTCAATCAATCACAATCATTCAAGCCGGAACCGTTGGGGTTGTAAAACGGCTGGGAGCTGTAAAACAAGAGCTGACTCCTGGACTGCATTTTATTCTTCCCCTTGTGGATGAAGTCGTACTATATCCAACAATTAAAAAAACGTATGAAGCTTCAGAAATTCCAGGGTCGAGTGAAGCAGATTTTCCTGACATTATTATCAGCGCACTTACGGCGGACGGTCAACAGATTCGTGTCGGAATTACCGCACGATTTATGATTCAGCCTGGAAAGGCAGCATGGATTTTACAGAATTTGGGAACTGAACAGGAATACGTGGAAAAAGTCGTAAAAACCGAAATCCGTGGATCAGGTCGGCGCGTGCCAACTCGCTTCACGTCATACGACCTTTACACCAAGAAAAGCTATGAGGCTCAGCAAGCTTTATTCGATGAAATTTCACCAAAATTTCAAGAAAACGCGCTGATTCTCGATGAGCTTGTTTTACGAAACATTACCTTCACCGACGAGTACGCCCGGACACTCGAAGAGAAACAGATCGCTTTAGAAAATATCAGTACGGAAAAGAATAAGCTGGAGCAGGAAAAAATTCGCAAGGAACAAAAAATCGTTGCCGCGGAAGGGGATGCCAAAAGCATTGACATTCGCCAGGCAGCGCTGAGCAAAAATCCGACGATCATCCAGTGGGAATTTGTGCAGAAACTGGCGCCAAACATCCAATGGGGCATTTTACCGCAGAATGCCGTACCGCTGTTGAATATGCAGGGGCTTGCCAACCCAGGAAAATAGGCATTTATAGCTCAACATCAATCGGCCAGATGGCGGATTATCGAGATTTTTGTCATTTCACAAGGAGGAACAGAGCAAACGGAGTTTCACGGAGAGATTTTTTCTCGGTGGTAACTCCGTGATCTCCGTATCTCCTTGTGAAAAAAAGCCAATGCTTCGAAGATAGCATATTTCACAAGCGCAGTCATGCGAAATGCTTAGAATCTGTATAAAATATTTTTGTCATCTTTTATAAAAATCAAGCGTTACAGTCAGGAAAAATCGCTGCCCTTGATAAGTTTTGGAACGATCCCGAAAAGTAATCGTTGAGACCAAGAATCCAATCGGATCGAAATGTCATTTCAATTGCATATTGAGATAGCTGTCCCACCCGCTCCCTTCGTATTTTTCGATGAAATAGGCTGGGGCCGGTTTCCGATTCAGCAGGTCTCCCATCGATAATTTCAAATCATCGATTCGATCATAGCGCATGAAAGTGACCATTTTGCCGCGGTGCAGCTTAAAATAATTATGTTTGAAATTTATGATTCGCTGGTTGGACCGCGTATCGAAAAGCTCTGCGCCGAATGAAATCGTATTGTCTGGATCAAGCTCATAATAATTGTATTGTGGATCGATCAATTCATTCTCAATGGTTAGCTCCCCCAGACCAATGTATTGCGCTCGAAAACCTTTGATGGCAAACTCGCCATCAGGCACATTGGGAATAAAAAAATAGCCATTCTCATCCGTTGTCGTCCATCTTCCAAAATCATGAAACATGCCGTCCCTCACATATCGCCCAACAACAGCAACTTCTATGTTGCGATACAATGTTGTGAAATTTTCCTCATACCCATCAATGTCAAAAATGATCGAGCCGATCACCAGATTATTATTTTGAATCGGCTCAGGCAGCGTTTGAATGGAAGTCCCAACAGAATACTTTTTTGCATTTTTTAATCTCCATTAGATGATGAATTGGTGTTATAGTATTACCAGTAACATCTTTGTTTTTTTTTGGACAAAGAAAACTTACAACACGAAGCCACCAAAAAAAAATCAAAGGCACAAAGAGAGATTCATTGTTTTTGAGTCTTCGTGCGCTTTAAGCACTCTGAATTAATTAAATTACTCATTCGATAAAGCAAGCTTGCCTTTCTTTGAGCAAAGATCATTCGCGAATGAGAAAGTTATTTAATTCACGTCCCTAAATGCGCTTTGTGCCTTAGTATTGAGTGTTTTTTTTGCAGCTTTGCTGCGCTATGAAATTTAAAAATATTCGGGTAAAAATCAAGAAAAAAAAATCTTGACAATGTGAAT
>JALOPY010000704.1 GCA_025453735.1 bacterium
TACAACTACAAAATCCCGCAACGCCCATCCTACGATTTCTGGGAGAACCGCATCAACACCAGCAGTGATATTGGGATTTTGCCATCGGTGAGGGCGAGCTTGGAGATTTAGCTAAGAATATTTATAAGCAATCCTTCTGATGAAGGTACTCGAGATACTTCCGAAGGTTTAGAACATTCGGAAGATTTTTTCAATTGAATCGTAAAAATCAAAAATAATCTGCAAATCGATAGCTTTGAAAGTATAGAATAAAAGAAATTGAAATTCAAGGGGGATTTATTCAACTGATCATTCTTAAAAATTTTCAGCATGTATTTTGATGGGGTCGATTCCTGGCTAAGTCGGATCGCTGTGATGATTGTGATACTACGTTTGTTTGCGACCACTTCAAATTTTTGTTACCCAATTTTGAGAGGTACAAATGGGTTACCAACAAAAATTGCTCTACATTTCTGGATTTGGTTGCGGTAGGCGTTGCTATTTTAGTCGGAATCCAAAAATTTGAATCCGCATCCGCAGAAGCAAACCTGAATGCATTGACTCTGGATTTACTCACCATTGCCACCAAAGCTCAGCAGTATTACTACAAACCTGAATTTTTAGAAGGCGGATGTCGTTCATTCGCTGAAATAACGGCAGACAGCAGAGGTCTGGAGAAATTATTAAGTGAATCCCAAAATTTAAATGGCAGTTTCCAGATCGTTAAATCAGAGGATCAATGTTTGACCATCGAGGCAACGGGCGAAGGTGATTTTGATGGCGATGGCAAAAACCTGACGATCCAGATGAAAGTTTTCGCTGATAGCGTTCAGACAACGGTGATCAGTTATTGATAAAGCCGCGGTAGAACAAATTGGCAATTTGTCTTTCAGTCTTGAACTTTTTTGTTGAATATTAAGAATAATTTCATTATCATTCCTTCCAAAATTTTCTCTCAAAATTCTAATCATCGAACAGGGACTCATTTATTTTATGGAAGAATTCTTCAAGCTTGCACTGCTGTTTCTCTCTGGGGCGATTGCTGGTTTCATCAATATCATGGCAGGCGGCGGTTCCACCATTACGCTGCCGCTGTTGATTTTTTTCGGCTTGAATAGCGCCCTGGCAAATGGCACCAATCGAATCGCTGTTTTCATTCAAAATATTGCTGCTATTATCTCTTTCAAACAGGAAAAATTTGCCCAGTTTAAATTGAGTTTTAAATTATCATTATGTACCCTGCCAGGAGCGATCATCGGCGCGATCGTGGCGGTTAAAATTGGCAATGAGCTATTTCAAAAGATTCTGGGATTTGTGATCATTGGAATTATGGTCACGATCTTATTTCCCAGGATCAATCGCGCATCAAAAATTAATTCAACTCATGACTCATTCAATCCCTGGTTGCTTTATCCTGCCATGCTGGGAATCGGATTTTATGGTGGCTTTATTCAGGCGGGTGTCGGATTCATAATCATGGCAGCGCTGCTTCATCTGATGAAGCTCGATCTGGTTCGTGTCAATATGCACAAAGTTTTCATTGTCTTCGTGTTTACTTTTCCTGCTATCCTGATTTTTATTGTTACCGATAATGTGCAATGGAGCTATGCCTTAGTTCTCTCAGCAGGTAATGCGCTTGGCGGTTGGTGGTCAGCTAAAGTTTCGGTCAAGAAAGGGGAGAAGGTGATTCGAGTTGTTTTGTTGATTGCCATGTTGATTATGGCGTTGAAGTTGTTGCAGGTGTTTTAGGTTGTCTGGTTGAGTGATTTAAGTTGTCACGTGAGGTGAGTGAGGAATCTGGAGTATTGGAACAGTTGATCAGATTCCTCACTTCAATCGAAAAGGCAAAGGTTGCTATGAAATTTTTGATGCTATTTTTTCACAAACTGCATCGAATACAACTTCGCTCCCCGCAGCCGAAACACAACCTGCACAATTTTTCCTTCCAGTTCAGACAGGTCTTTGCTGAATTTCAATTTCATTGCCTCGAAAAATAACTCTTTGTCGGACAATCCCTGAATGGGTGGCAGCACGTCCTGATTCTTAATCCACTCGACTTCGGTTTCAATAAAATTGCCGTTGATATAAATACAATCATCGACTGTGAATCCTTTGATCGGATTCCCTTTTTCATCGAGGAAGCCGACCTGGGCATAGCCAGCCGCATCCGTATCGATATTCAGCACCAGTCGATTACCCATGAATTTCATCGGTTTGGTAATCATCACGCCTTCTTTATCATAAGGCGCATCCGCCGAAACAAAGCCATCGTAGCGCTGCACCGTGCGATACACTGCCCGAATATTTTCACCCTGCTTTTGCCAGGAGGAATGATAGCGGGTCTCGCCAAAAAAATACTGCCAGATTTCATCATCCCGTTTTACCAAGCCATGCGCCAGATAAATCTGCGGCAAATAATGATTGCCATATTTGCCAATGCCGATGTACGTTGGTCGGGGGTAACGTTTCCAATGAACGCCATCCCGACTCACCGCCACCTGCGTTTCCACCGTGCCCGAGCCTGTCTTCGATGGCATCATCATGGGCAAAGGCGATGGGATATTCCACCCCAAAACCGCTGGGCGTGAGCGGTCCGTTGTCGAGATAATGCGGGTGCGGTTCACGCAGGCGGATTTTTTTTGCCAGTTCCAGCTCGGCTGCCAGGCTGAGCGGTTTGAACGGCCAGG
>JALOPY010000705.1 GCA_025453735.1 bacterium
TCACGTCTAATAAAATTAAGTCGGGCAACTTATCCAATGTCCAGGCGTATATTCAATTGCTTTTTAAAAAAATCTGGTCAATGGATAAGTGGAGAGAAATATGTCTGCTATGGCACACCACTATAATATTTCGCTGAAATCCCTGCTCTCGCAGAAAGTAGAGGAGATGGACGACCGAATCAATCTTCTCAAACAAAAATACAAAGACCTCTGGTTGGAAACCGATTCGACCTTTCCCGAATTTGCCAATAGCTATACCCGAAAACAGAAACAGGAATTGGAGTATGAAGCAACTGATCTTCTGGATCGAATTACCAAAGACCACCATGATGGAAATGCCGACCGAAATAGGCTGAAAGAGATTCTGCAGCAATCAGGAGATGAGATTGTCAGGCTCTGCGGATTAGCAGGTCTTTATGTGGATAAACAATTTACCGATGGATTCGATCATGCGACGAAAATGTTCCTGCGCCAGGTCAAAAAGTTTGATCCGGAACTGAAACCTGAAAATATCTATCAGGCGATGCGCAACGTCTGGATTGCCAATTCATTGCAGAAACTGATGGATATGAAGATGGATTGTTCCGC
The DNA here is from genome assembly GCA_025453735.1 of bacterium. Taxonomy (GTDB): domain Bacteria; phylum Zhuqueibacterota; class Zhuqueibacteria; order Thermofontimicrobiales; family Thermofontimicrobiaceae; genus JALOPY01. The sequence goes on from JALOPY010000705.1 coordinate 589, forward strand.
TCCACTATTTGCCTATAGCATGTTGTATCCCTATTCCGATAATGTCAATGATGATGCAGGATTATCCGCCGCAGAAAAAATCAGCATGAACCAGAACTTCAGGCAGTGGCTGGAAGGGGAGAGCTGTCCCTATCAAAATGAAACCGAGCGCAAAATTTATTTGCTGGTCAAAATGATCGAGGAAAAATTTCCCAGGGAAAAATTTCCTGGCGTGTTTCAAAGTCTGCTGGGTATTTTCAACGCCCAGATCAAAAGCCTGAGCCAGCAGAAACAGCATCGTTCAGGAAATGGAGTCGATATTCTGGATATCAGTTTTGAAAAGGGCGGGACATCGGTGCTTGCCGATGGTTATTTGATTCGTGGCAATTTGAATGAAGAACTGGAAGATTTCTGTTTCGGATATGGCGCGTTTTTACAATTCGCGGATGACATCCAGGATGTCGATGATGATCAACAAAACGGTCATCAGACGATATTCATGCAATTGGCCGAGCACAAATTTCTCGATGCGATGGCGAGCCGGCTTTTCAATTACATGATCAAAGTTGTCGATTTGCATCTGTCCGATCCTCGCTGCCAGCGATTGCGGGAGCTGATTATCAAGAATTGTTTTTTCATGGTTCAGGAAGCGATCATCAAAACGAAACAGTTTTATTCAGCCGATTATATTCGATCGATTGAACCGCATTTTCCTTTCGCATTTTCTTATTTTCAGCGAGTGAAAAAACGATTGAAAGGGATGCTGTTGAACGGGAGGAAGAAGTATGCTGCGAGATAATTTGAGGCTGCAACTTTTAATTGTAAATCATGCCAAAGGCAGATGCGCATACCGCATTGTTAATGGTGAATTGATAATAGTGAATGTTCAATTGTGAATTGTCAATTGTGAATGGTTAATTGTGAATTGTTAATAGTTGGTTTGGAGGAAGAATGAAAATTTATTTTTCAGGATCGATTGCTGGTGGACGGAAATATCTGGATATTTATAAAAAAATCGTGGCTCATTTGAAACAGCAAGGTCATGAGGTATTGAGCGAGCATATCGTCATCGATAATATTTTTGAGTTTGAAAATAAATTGCAGCCTGCTGAGATTTTTGAGCGGGATATTTGCATGCTCAATGAATGCGATGTTGTAATCGCAGAGGTATCGAATCCTTCTCTGGGAGTCGGGTATGAAATTTGTTATGCGCTGGAGCGGCAAATTCCAATCTTAGGTTTGTTTCAGCCAGACATTTTTGTCAGCCGCATGATCCTGGGAAATACGTCGCCGTATTTGACACTATCTGAATACAATAATGATAAAGCATTGTTCGAAAGGATAGAAACGTTTTTACAAAATTGCTGCCGCTAATACAGACTTCAAACACCAACTCCCACAGATACATTTTATTTTCTTTCTGACATGGTTAAAATTATTTTTTCTCATTTGAAAAATTTTCTTGACTTTTTAATATTTTTCATATATCATACTGCAAGCTTTCCAAAGCAAAAACACTCTCTAATCATTAACCAACTTAACACTTTCTAACAGGAGGAATTATGGTCCGAAGCTCATCTGGATGAGTTGCGAGAAGAGTGTGAAATCTCCGGTTGAACCGACGGCGCAAGAGCCGATTCAACTCAGCAAGGCGCATCCTCAGATTCAGGCGACGATGGTCATTCAGGAAAATAATACGCCCGACCTGATGAAAAATCCTGAAGTTGTTGGAACTGCAGTTACTCTTACTGCGGATGGGAAACCCGCGATCATGGTGATGACCAAGACCGATAAATTGAAAATCGGCAAAGACATCCCGGAAATGATCGATGGTGTGCCGGTGGTGATTGAAGTAACTGGCGTGATCCGTCCGATGAAAACAACTACTCCCCCAGTGAGCCATACTGCCAAACAAACGCCCCCGATCCAATTGGGAACGTCAGGCGGCTGGCGATATGATCTCGCCAATGGCTATTGCTGTGGCGGAACCCTGGGCTCGCTGGTTTCAATTGGTGGTAAGCAACATATTATGAGCAATTACCACGTTTTGGAAGCTGATATCGTTCTGGGCGGAAATAACAAAGTTGCTGAAAATGGTGATTTTGTCATT
>JALOPY010000109.1 GCA_025453735.1 bacterium
CAACACCAAGACCACCCGCCAGTTGGCGGGGATTCGCCTTTCGGCGAACACCAAGTAAACGCTAAGTTCACGAAGAAAAAAATAATCTTTTTTTTTGTCTTTGGTTCTTTCCTGGTGACTTGGCGTTTGAAAGCCTTCTTGCAAAAAAAATCAAGATGAATTTGGCAATAGAATAGTGCAACTGATAATAAAAATAATCTCCGAAGGATTCTCCAGGCACGAACCAATTCATTGTTGAAATGCGCCAGGGGACGAATCTCTGCCGCTCGGTGGATGATTTGGCAAAGATTGTCTCTTTCCATTGGAGCAAATCGTGCATTTAATTATTGATCCCATTAATCCATGATCTCAAGGTTTTCCTCCAATCCTTCGACCGAACTATTCCCAATCCAGATTTTGAAAACACCTGGTTCAACCATGTATGCCATGCTCTGATTGTAAAATCCCAGCTCATTCGCATTCAGTTGAAATTCTAATTTTTTCTTTTCATTCGGCTGCAAAGTAATTCGCTGAAATCGCTTCAATTCCTTCACCGGTCGGGTCATGCTCGCCACGACATCCTGGACATAAAGTTGAACGACTTCATCGCCGGCTCGATCGCCGATGTTTTGGACCTCGACGCTGGCAAATATTTGAGTTATGTTATCGGCTTTTTCGACTGCTACTTTCAAATCGCTGAATTTAAACTTTGTGTAACTCAAGCCATAGCCAAATGGGAATAGCGGTGTTACCGGCACATCCAGATATTTCGAGGTGAATTTTTCTTCACTGGGCGGTCGGCCTGTATTTTTGTGATTGTAAAAAATTGGCACCTGTCCCACTGTTCTGGGAAAAGTCACGGGTAATTTCCCGCCAGGATTGTAGTCGCCAAATAGCACATCGGCGATGGCATTGCCACATTGCATGCCCAACTGCCAAGTCTCCAGAATGGCAGGGATTTTTTCAGCGATCCAGGGAATGGTGAGCGGGCGACCATTCATCAGCACCACAATTGTCGGTGTGCCCGTTTCATAAATCGCTTTGACCAATTTTTCCTGGTGCCCTGGCAGGTCAAGCGAAGAACGGCTGGCAGCTTCACCGCTCATGTCCTCACTTTCGCCGACAACCAGAATTGCCGTATCGACTTTTTGGGCAATCTCGACTGCTTTTAAAATTTCTTTATCTGAGCCACCCTGAATCTCGCAGCCTTTAAAATAGCGAATTCGTTCCGATGGAATTTTTGATTTAATGCCTTCCAGTATAGTGACGACATCGGCATCGTTGCCTTCACAGCGCCAGCAACCAAGCGGGTCGCTTTTGTTGTCAGCCAATGGACCAATCACAACCAATGATTTGATGCTTTTGTTCAGCGGCAAAAGTTGCTTGTCATTTTTTAGCAGGACAATTGACTTTCGGGCGCTTTCCAGGGCAAGCGCCAGATTTTCGTTGCTCAAAATAGTGGATTGCTCCAATTGAAGATCAACATACGGACGATCAAACAGCCCAAGCTGGAGCTTAATCCGCAATATCCGTCGCACCGCTTGATCAATAACTTTTTCATCGATTGCTCCTTGTTGCACCAGAGCAGCCAGATTGCTGGAATAGACAAAACCCATCATGTCCATATCCACTCCTGCCAGCAATGCTTTTGTTCCTGCTTCGGCAGGAGTCGCAGCAATGCCATGATTGAGCAACTCGCCGATGGAGTTCCAATCGCTGACGACGAAGCCGCGAAACCCCCATTCATTTCGAAGAATCTGTGTTAGGGTGAATGGATTGGCTGAAGCAGGTATTCCATTGAGTTCATTGAAAGCGCTCATCATCGTTCCAGCGCCCGCATCGATGGCAGCTTTGAACGGGGGCAGATAGATTTCTCGAAGCGTGTTAATGGAAATATCGACGGCATGGTAATCTCTTCCAGCCTGGGCGCCGCCATACGCCACATAGTGTTTGGGACAGGCGACGATGGTGAGTGGATCGCTCAAATTTTTTCCCTGAAATCCTCTCACTTTCGCAGCAGCCAGAATCGATCCCAGATAAGGGTCTTCGCCAGAGCCTTCGGCGATTCTGCCCCAGCGAGGGTCACGGGCAATATCGACCATTGGAGCAAACGTCCAGTGAATGCCGCTGGCGGCTGCTTCCTTCGCTGCCATGGCAGAGGTTCGTTCCACCAATTCGGGATCCCAACTGGCAGCTTCTCCCAATGGAATGGGAAAAATAGTACGATAGCCGTGAATGACATCGAGACCAAAAATCAATGGTATTTTTAATCGAGATTCCTCGACGGCGATCCGCTGTAATTCATTGGTGGCAGTGGCGCCACGAACATTCAAAAACGAGCCGATTTTTCCTTCCCGAGCCTGTTGTTGAAATAAATCAGACACACCACTCACCTGATGCAACTGACCGATTTTTTCGTCCAATGTCATTTGCTGGATCAGCGATTCAATCCGATTTTCAATTTCAGGACTAGTCTTTAAGTTTTGTGCTGCTAAAAAGAATGATTGAAGAGATAAAACCAGAAAGATAAGTATCAATTTTAGTCGTTTCAAATTTCAATTCCTTTATAACCATGGGCCATAAGTGTAGCAGCTATATTAAATCGCCTTTTCCTTGCGCAGAATTTTTTCCAATTTGACCGGGATGTAAACCAACGCCATCAGCACGATACACAAGAGGAAATTTTCAAAGCGCAATGGAGTCACTGTGAAGAATCGATGCATAAACGGGGCATAAATTACGGCAATTTGAAGCAAAAAGACTGCAATAATCATCAGCCACATCGTGGGATTGGAACGAATGTCCAGCGAGATTAATCTTTTGCTCATCGCGCGAGAGCCTAATGCCTGTCCGACCTGCAAAAAAGCCAGCACCGTGAAGAGCATGGTTTGCCAGGTGGTATCCGATGGATTTTGTGGATCGAAAAAAAAGCGCGCAACGCCGAGCGCGATAATTCCGATCAGCGCTCCAACCCAGATTACATGAATCCCCAATCCCTCGCTGAAAAAATTGGCATTGGGATCACGCGGCGGACGCCGCATCGTGTTTTTTTCGGCAGGCTCGAGACCCAAACCTAATCCTAATAATCCATCGGTTAACAGGTTCAGCCATAATAGTTGCAGCGGCAGCAATGCGACGGTAATTCCCATGAGTGGCGATAATAGCATCACCAGCACCTTCCCGAGATTGCCTGCGATCGAAAATTTTACAAAGCGTCGAATATTATCATAAATGACGCGCCCTTCTTCTACGGCTGCTACAATCGTGGCGAAGTTATCGTCCTGCAAGATCATATTGGCAGCTTCTTTTGAAACATCTGTGCCGGTGATTCCCATGGCAACACCGATGTCGGCTCTTTTTAATGCTGGCGAGTCGTTCACGCCATCCCCGGTCATCGCAACGATGTTTCCCTGTTGCTGCAACGCCTGGACGATTTTCAGCTTATGCTCTGGCGCGACACGAGCGAAAACCGAATTTTTTTGAACAGCCGCTTCAAAATCAGCTTCTGACATCTCATCTAAATCCTGTCCTGTCAGAACATTTCCATTGGCTGAAATGCCGAGTTCGTTGGCGATAAATCGAGCGGTCAATGGGTGATCCCCTGTGATCATAACCGGTCGGATTTTTGCTTGCTTGCATGTTTGAATCGCCTGCTTCACCTCAGGCCGTGGCGGATCGATCATCCCGATCAATCCGATAAAAGTTAAATTCTGTTCCAGGCTGGATAATTCACCATTTGTTGGCACAGCATCCAACCAGCGAATCGCAACGCCTAAGACCCTCATTCCTTTGTTAGCAATTTCATTGTTGGAAAGCTCTATCCGTTTCCGCCAATAGTCATCCAAAACTCGCGATTGATCATCAATCCAGACATGACTTGACACGGTAAGCAAATGATCAACAGCGCCTTTCGTAATTGAGATATAACGAGAATCTGTTGTTTGCATTGCTTTAATTGGTGATGGGATTTTTGCAGGATCGTTTGGCAGTGGATGCACTGTGGTCATCCTTTTTCGAATCGAGTCGAAAGGCAATTCCGAAACACGCGGCATGATCTCATATAATTTATATTTATAAATATCAGCCTTGGACGCAGCAACTAATAACGCGCCTTCAGTAGGATCTCCGATAAACTGGATTTTTCCAGTTTCAGTATCAGGACGCAGCCAGGCATCATTGCACAACGCTCCGCCAAGCAGTACCATACAAATAGATTGCGGCATATTTTCGAACAAATCCTGACCACAGGACTGTTGCTGCGAATCATCAGCCGCGACTTCAGGTTTTTTTAAAACCTCGGTCAATTCTACTGAATGTCCAGCGACATCGATGAGCATGACAGTCATGCGGTTTTCAGTCAGAGTGCCAGTTTTGTCAGAACAAATTACAGTGACGGAACCCAGCGTTTCTACAGCAGGCAGTTTGCGGATCAATGCATTTCTTCGAAGCATCCGCTGCGCGCCTAATGCCAGGGTAACTGTCACCACTGCTGGCAATCCTTCCGGAACAACGGCTACGGCGACACTGACTGCGGTGAGGAACATATCGCTCCACGTTTCGCCATGAATCACTCCGATCAGCATGACCAGTGCCGCCACAGAAACTCCAAGGATTGCCATGATTTTCCCGACCTGGTTTAATCGACGTTGTAGTGGGGTCATTTCGGCTTTCGTTTCCTGGATCAGCGTGGCAATTTTTCCCAATTCGGTTTGCATGCCTGTTGCGACAACAACTCCTTTGCCATGCCCATACGTGACAATGGTGCCCATATATCCCAGGTTTTTGCGGTCTCCGAGCGAGATATTCGGCTTTGCTATGGCGACAATTTCTTTATCAACAGGCTCCGATTCGCCGGTCATCATTGATTCCTGAATCCGCAGATTCACACTTTCAATGAGACGAATATCGGCTGGAACCAAATTGCCCGTTTCTAAAATGACGATGTCACCCGGAACTAATTCTAGTGCGGAAATTTCATTTATTAAGCCGGTTCTAACAATCTTTACCCGCGGTACAGTAAGTTTTTTAAGCGCTGCCATTGCTTTTTCAGCGCGATATTCCTGAAAAAAACTGAGAAAAGCAAAGAGAAAAACAATGGCTAAAATCGCAATCGTTTCAATTGGCTTGCCAAGAAAGCCAGAAATTATGGCGGCGACTATCAAAATAATAACCAGCGTGCTGGAAAATTGCTCAATTAAAAGAAGAATAGGTTTTTTTCTGTCTTGCTCCAAAAGCTCATTTAATCCATGCTGCTTTAATCGCTCTGCTGCTTCTGTGTCACGAAGTCCATTAACTCCATCTGTTTTCAATTCATGCAGAGTTTCAGCAATTGTCAAATTGAACCAGTGTCTTTGGTTTTCTTGATTTGATTTTATTTCCATAGCAGGTAACGCCTAAAATAATTCCTGGTTCAAGAAACGGTGAAAGCGCTCCTGGACCTGGAATGCTGTTGATTGTTTGTTATCGTGATTTAAGTTGTGCGAACGTCGCTAAAATTTTTCGGCTTCATCGATCAGCATGATGGGGATATCATCTTTGATTTCATATTTCAAACGACAGGCGTGACATATTAGCTTTTCATTTTTTTGATCATATTCAAGATCGCCCTTGCACTTTGGGCATGCTAAAATCTCCAATAGCTCCTTGCTTAACATGGTAATGACCTCCCGAAGTTAAAATTACGTATATGATTCATCCCAAAAACCCATCTTACCAAATTTTTCAATTCTATTTTCAATTAAAATTTCAGGTGGGATTTGTTTTAATTGTTCCAATTCTTCTAAAATAGCTTGTTTCAAAATTGCGGCAGCTTTATCATGATCGCGGTGCGCGCCACCAGCCGGTTCTGGTATAATTTTATCAAGAATTTTCATGTCGAGCAAATCCTGGGACGTAACTTTCATTGCGTCAGCGGCAAGGTCGGCTCTGGCGCTATCCCGCCATAAAATTGCAGCGCAGCCTTCAGGTGAAATCACGGAATACCAGGTATTTTCCAGCATCAACAAACGATCCCCCACGCCGATGCCAAGCGCGCCGCCGCTTGCTCCTTCTCCGATGACAATGACAAGAATCGGGACCGGAAGATGCGACATTTCAAACAGGTTTCGTGCGATGGCTTCCGCCTGTCCTCGTTCCTCAGCGCCAATGCCCGGATGCGCACCAGGCGTATCAAGAAGACAGACAATCGGGCGGTGAAATTTGCTGCCGAGTTTCATTGCTTTCAATGCTTTACGGAAGCCCTCGGGATGCGGCATCCCAAAGTTCCGATAGAGTTTTTCTTTTGTGGTGCGTCCTTTTTGATGACCGACGATCACAACATGTTCATCTTCAATTGCGCCAAATCCGGCAACAATAGCTGGATCGTCTCCATAAGCCCGATCGCCATGAACCTCGATAAAAAAACGTGTCATGCGCTGAATATGATCCAACGTATAAGGTCGCTGGGGGTGTCTCGCTAACTGAACTTTTTGCCACCGGGTGAGTTTGGTGTAAATATCTTTGCTTAGCTTCAGCGCTTTTTCTTCAAGCTTAGCAATTTCCTCGCTCATTTCAACGTCCTCGTCTCGAGAGTATTCCTTCATCCCTTGAATGCGTTTTTCCAGCTCAATTAACGGACGTTCAAACTCCAGTACAAATCGATCCATTTACTACCCTTTTGTTAAATTTTGAAAATAGCCTTAATTAAAATTTCAATATCCAATAATAACGAATAATTTTTTAAATAATACAAATGATACTTTTCTTGATCCCCGGGACTCAGCGAATTTTCTCGATTAATCTGAACCAAGCCCGTCAATCCTGGTTTTAGCTTGATGCTGGTTTGTCGTTCCCTGGCGTCATCCGCCTGTCTTATTTCAGATCCGATAACGCTTAACTTCCCGGTTAAGATCGACCAGAGATATGGCAGCTTCTTTTGTCGGTTTGAAATTTCTTTACCTGAAAATTCAAAAATGTTTTGATGAGTTCCAACAAAAGCAACAATTGTTTTTTTTGTCAGCTTCGCCTGTTTGATCAACAATAAATAGAGCAATTCTGGTGCCAACAAGGCTAATCCTGCTGTTGCGACAACAATATCAAAAAGACGTTTGATAACAATGTTAATGGGACGATTGAGATTGTAATCGATGTCCATCAATGGCAGATCGCCAATATACTCGACCGATGCTTTGCCGATGATGACGTCCATGCTGCTCGGGATTAATTTAAAGTTTACCCGATTGCTTCGAGCCCGGGCAATAATATCCAGCACGTTGTCATAGGAAATCTGCTCGGTGGAAAATATTATTTCCTGGGCTCTCGACTGCCGGATAATTTGCTCTAAATGTCCGATCTTGCCCAGGATTGGTGTTCCGCCAACTTGATTGTCAATCTCCTCATTTTCCGGACAAACAATACCACAAACTTCATAGCCAGTGTCCAGGTGTGTCTTCAATTTTGC
>JALOPY010000706.1 GCA_025453735.1 bacterium
AAATAAGCAGAAATATCACCAACCTTCACCTGCGCCACTTCCACAGGAATGATCGCCTCGGCGTCTTTTTTGTCTTTAGTTTTGGAATGGGAATTGGAGCCGCAATTCCACTGAACCGCGGCAATGCCCAATATGAGTAATACGATTAATAATTGATAGATTCGTTTCATTTTCAAGCTCCCTGAATTTATGATCATTGTTTGAAATTTTGTCATTGGTTTTGAACCATTTACGAAGGATTCTCAATATGGTTACATTATAAATTGCTACATCCATTCACGCAACTTCCGTACCAGCATTCTAAAGAATTGTTGATGCAGATAATTTACTAATATTTTAGCGAGTTACATGATCGGAACAATAATCTCAAATTTTTTAAAGTGTGGTGGATTGACACGGGATGGAAAGAAAGGATTGTTGCACTTTTACACAGCAAGAGGGAATCCTAAATCAAAGCAATAATTTTCTTGTTGTATTTTAAAGATTAATTTCTTATTTTAGATTTGTTGGAAGTCGTTCTGATGATTCATTTTTATATCGAATTGAACTAATATTTTTCAGTCAGCCTATACGAATTCAAATCTAACGAGGGGAATAAAATATGCGACAAAAAAAAATAGTAATGATCGGCGCACTGATTCTTGCTTTTAATCTCTTGATTATGTGCGGCAAAAAGGATGACCACAAAACAGGCGAAATAGCAAAAGATGAACAGGCTGGTGACGAAGGATTTGTCGGCACCATCAAAGCGAAACCGATCAACTATGATTCGATGTTCGCCATCATCGCTCCCCTGGTTGATGCGGTGAAAAATAATCCGGAGAATATCGAACTTCGCAAGCAGTTGGTTGCTGTCAGTTATGATACTACCTGGGAGACGATCCTTTCAGCAGGAACGGGAATACCGATGGAGCATGCTGCCACGGAATCTATTGCCATGAAATATGCTGAAAAAGCAGCCGCAGCGGACGCGTATCGCTGGGCAATTTATATTAAAAAATGGAAGACTGAACCAGCATTCCCGGATATTGATAAAATCGAAGGTGAAATTCAAGGCAAAATTGTTGCAAGACAAGATTTGCCAGACAAGCGTGTTTCAGTGTTGGTTGAAGTTCAAGCGTCAAAGCTGCCGTAATATCCTGATAAGTGCAGCACGAAAAAATAAAAAATCCTCTTGACAATTTTATTAAAAAGCTTTATTTTAGAAAAGCAAAAATTGCAGATTTTGTTTTTTTAAACATCAATTTAAAAGTTACTGAAAAATTCCGTGGGAGTGCTTCGAATTTGCAGCGAAGCTGAGATTAAAACCCTTGAACCTGATCTGGATAATGCCAGCGCAGGGAATCGGAGCAAAAATTTGTAAAAAATCGAGCAAACCGTTCCAGCGCGCTGGAGCGGTTTTTTTATTTGGATTAAATTTAACTGGAGTCATTCGATGAAAGCTCAAATGCCTGATATTGGCAAAGTGTCTGCTGATATTTTCGATGAAATCATTTTACCTCACCTGGGGAGGAAACGACCCGATGTTCTGATCGGTCCACAAAATGGAGTCGATGTCGGCGTGGTCGATTTAGGAAATGGACAGGTGATGGTCACGACAACGGATCCGATTTTTGTGGTGCCGCCGTATGGCTGGGAACGTTCGGGCTGGTTTGCCATCCATATTCTGGCATCGGATGCGGTTACATCGGGTCTGGCGCCGACGCATATTACCATGGATTTGAACCTGCCGCTTTCCATCTCACGGGAACAGTTTGAAATCCTGTGGCAGGTAATGCATCGGGAATGCGACAAAATCGGAATGGCGATTGTTTCGGGACATACGGGTCGCTACGAAGGATGCGAATATCCCATGATCGGCGGCGCTACAGTGATCTGTGTTGGGGCCAAAGATAAATATATCACACCGACGATGGCGCGAGTGGGTGATTCGATTATCATTACAAAGGGGGCGGCAGTCGAAGCTTCAGGACTTTTTGCCGTGACATTTCCACAAAAAGTGGCAGAACACTATGGCGAAAAAATCGCCAGAGAAGCAGAAGAGATCTTTTGGCAAATGTCCGTCGTGGAAGACGCACTCACGGCTGTCGAAGTTGGTGTTCGTGAAGATGGCGTGACTGCCATGCATGATGCAGTGGTCGAAGTCGGTGTTCGAGAAGATGGCGTGACTGCCATGCACGATGCGACTGAATGCGGCGTTTGGGGCGGATTGTTTGAAATTGCCCAGGCATCCAGGGTGGGCGTTGTGGTGGATAAAGAAAAGATTATCGTCCAGGACGTCATCGGCAAAGTGTGCGATTTGTTCAACATCGATCCGTATTCATCGATCAGTGAAGGAACATTGATCCTCACCTGCCGTCCACATAAAGAAAAGGAAGTGCTTCAGCGATTGCTTGATAAGAGAATCCTGGCAAGCACTGTCGGAGAAATCGTTCCGAAAGAAGAAGGAATGCACTATTTTGAATATGGCAAGATGAATGAACTGGTGCATCCCAGGGTTGACCCATTCTGGATCGCGTTTGGGAAAGCAGCATCGGAAGGAAGGTAAATTTTGCTGGATTTATGGCGTCCTGGATTGATGTCATAGTTTTGGGAGCCATCGAAATTTCATCAGGTTTGAGGATCGTCTAACTGGCTCACTGATCGAATGAGTTGATTCGCAAATCGAAAATCAAAAATCCGTTGGCTTCATCTATCTGTTGGAAAAATTTAGCAATCAGGATTCAGAAATGGATTTGTTATCAATGATCAAAAACTGGCAGCTTTACGTCATTACAGATGAAACACTCAGCAAGGGCCGATCTCATGCTGAGATTGCTCGGTTAGCCAGCGAAGGTGGCGCTGATGTCATTCAACTCCGGGATAAATCTGCTGCAACTCGAAAATTATACGAGGATGCGCTGGCGATTCGAACGATCACTCGACTGGCAAATGTTACCTTTATAGTCAATGACAGGGTCGATATTGCGCTGGCTGTGGATGCTGATGGCGTCCATGTCGGGCAGAAGGATTTGCCAGCCTCAGTCACTCGTCAGTTGATCGGCAAACATACAATTTTGGGCGTGTCTGCTGAAACGTTGGAACAAGCTATCCAGGCTGAAAAAGATGGCGCAGATTATTTGGGCGTGGGTCCTATTTTTGAAGCCCGCGCTACCAAACCTGATGCAGGTGAACCGATGGGATTATTTTTATTAAGACAGGTTCGTCAAAAATGCCAGGTTCCAATCATTGCCATCGGCGGCATCAATCA
>JALOPY010000110.1 GCA_025453735.1 bacterium
CCTGGCTGGATTTGATTTTGATTTCCAGATCAACGATGCCTCGTTTTTAAAAGGTCAGCAGCAGAAGCAACTCACCGTTCAGGCGATGGGCGAAAGCATGATCGAGATTCCCATTTCTCTGAATTTCAAAGATTTGTACAGCACTTTTCAATCGCTCAAAAATCAGGACAGCTCCGGATATAAGTTGCTGGGCGGACTGTCGTTCAATCTTCCGGTTTTGGGACCAACCCGAATTCCGCTGAGCAAATCGGGAAAAGTGCCGAATCTGAAGCTGCCAAGCGTTTCGATTGGCTCTCTAAAATTGAATAACATTTCGCTGACAAAGGCAAATCTCGAATTAAAACTAAATGTGGATAATCCCAACTCTTTCAATTTTCTGATGAATAAATTAAATTATGATTTTATGGTTAATGGCAAAACCTGGGTTCAGGGATTGACTCAAAATCAAGTTCAGGTGAAAGAAAAAGGAGCCAGCACTGTTTCGATCCCCATTTCGCTGAATTTTCTGGATATGGGCACCGCGCTCTACCAGATGATCACTGGAAATCAGAAACTGAATTATCAATTGAAAGGGCTGGTTGATTTAAATTCATCACTTCCCCTGTTGGGACAGGTGAGCCTGCCGATCGATCGGGCAGGAGAGATTAATATTACCAAATAGAAGTTTGTATCGTCATAAAATATTTCGTAGTAAGAGTTGAAGGATTACTGGAGTATTGGAGCTTTGATAACTCCAGCACTCCAAAACTCCATTACTCCATTTTTTGGGATTTATTTTTTTGGGAAAAAATGAAACTGAATCAGCCAATTCTCCAGATGCATGACATCACCAAGACCTTTCCGGGCGTGACTGCCCTGAAATCAGTCAATTTTGAGCTGGGGCCAGGCGAGGTGCACGCGCTGGTCGGAGAGAATGGCGCAGGAAAATCAACCCTGATCAAGATATTGAGCGGGGCAATTCCCAAAACATCCGGCGATATTTTCATTAGCGGAAATTTAGTCGAAATTGAAAATCCATCAGAGGCACAATTCCTCGGAATTGCTGTGATCTATCAAGAGCTGATGTTAGCACCGGCATTATCTGCCGGGGAAAATATTTTGCTGGGCAGATTTCCCCGGAGACTGAAATTTTTCATCGACCGAAAAACCATGTTTGGAACCGCCCGAAAGCTCACTAGCTTGCTGGGATTGAATGTTGATCTGGCCGTGCCGGTGCAACTGCTCACCATCGCCCAGCAGCAGATGATCGAAGTGGCAAAGGCGTTGTCGCTCGATGCCCGCATCATCGTGATGGACGAGCCTTCGGCAGTGCTGACGCCGCATGAGCTGCATCGGTTGTTCCAGGTCATTGCCGATTTAAAACGCCAGGGCGTTTCGTTCATTTACATCTCCCATCGCCTGGAAGAAATTTTTCGCATCGCGGATCGGGTGACAGTTTTGCGGGATGGCGAAGTTCAGGGAACGCGCCTTATTTCAGAAGTGAATCGCAATCAAATCATTACGATGATGGTGGGACGGGAAATTCAGGCTTCAAAAAATGCAACTAAAAAAACTTCACGTAACGATATCATTTTGGAAGTCAAAAATTTGCAGAGTGAATTTATCCCGATGCCGATTGGTTTCAAATTATATCGTGGCGAGATTTTGGGAATTGCAGGACTGGTCGGCGCGGGCAGAACCGAACTGGTGCGGGCGATTTTCGGCGCGGATCAAAAATCATCGGGAGAAATCTTTATCGATGGGAAACCTGTCGCCATAAATTCCCCAAGCGACGCGGTGAAGCATGGACTCGCCTTAGTGCCTGAAGATCGAAAGGGACAGGGGCTGCTTTCGGATCTTGCCGTATTTGAAAATATGACCATTACGAATCTGAAAAAACTGACAATCTGAAAAAACTGACGGCAGGCTGGTTCATCAAGAAAAACAAGGAGCTTGAAACCGCAAATTCTCATGTCGATCAACTGCAAATCCGGCTGAGCTCGGTGAAGCAAAATATAGCCAGCCTGAGCGGTGGCAACCAGCAAAAGGTGATTCTCGCCCGATGGCTGGACTCGAATGCCAAAATTTTCATCTTTGATGAACCCACACGAGGCATTGATATTGCAGCAAAAGCCCAGATTCACCAGTTGATGCGACAATTGATCGAGCAGGGAGCGTCGATCATCATGATCTCTTCGGAATTGCCCGAAATATTGGAAATGAGCGATCGGATTCTGGTTATGCATGAAGGGAAGATTACTGGTGAATTAAATCGGGCAGAGGCGACGGAGGAGAAGATTATTTCTTTGGCAACGCAATAAAATGTTATAAGGATAAATGGAAAACAAAATGGCAAGTGCAACGCTAAAAATATTTCTGGTCTTCGGTGATCCAAAAAGATTGAGGATTGCTGAGCTTTCTAATTGGACAGGAAAGGCTGTCGCCGGACCGAGAAACGAAATTGAAAAAGTTTTCGGAAGAGAGGAGTCGACAAACTCTGGCGTCTACTTTTTAACTGGAGTTGATCCTGTTACAAATAATCCTGCGATCTATATCGGCGAAGCAGAATCAATAAGAGATAGAATCAAAGGTCATTTGGGAAAAGACTTTTGGAATCAAATTGTATTCTTCGTTAGTAAAGATGAAAATCTTACAAAAGCCCATACAAGATATTTAGAAGGTCGGCTAATTGAAATAGCTAAGCTCGCTGATCGTGCCGTTTTAATGAATAGCCAAATTAGTGGTTCGAAATTGCCCGAGTCTGACCGAGAAGATATGGAAATCTTCCTTGAAAAAATGCAACAACTTCTACCTGCATTGGGTGTCGAGGTTTTTGTGCCTACAATCTCTATCCAGGCAAAAGAAGAGAAGCGTGAATTATTGATTTGCAAAATTAAAGATATTTTAGCAACTGGCTACTTAACGCCAAATGGTATTGTGGTTCTATCTGGGTCAAAAGCTGTGTTACATGAGCGAGACTCAGCAAAAAAATATTCTGGGGTGCTTGCTTATAGACATAAGCTAATAGATGAAAAATCTTTGATAGAACAAAATAATACACTGGTTTTTACTAAAGACGTTGAATTTTCAAGCCCAAGCGCTGCTGCTGCGGCGATACATGGGGGCAGCGCTAATGGACTTTTAGCATGGAAAACACAAGATGGAAAACCCCTCAAAGAGTTAGAAACCATATAGTACCAAAGCGCAGCCGATTGAAGCAGGCGATTCGTTTAAGCAATGTTTAGTTTGATCAAACTTAAGTTCTTCGATCAGCTTAGTCTGATGCTTTTCCAACAGCTAATCAAGTTGATATATCAATTAATAACAATATTTAGCCAACTTGGACAACAAAATGAAACCAACAAAAACGAAAGGAAAACTTATTCAAACGCTATTCATGTTTTTAGCCCTCGCATTCATGAATCGATGTTCCGAAATTGAAGAGCGAGAGATCACATTTAATGTGACCGTGCCCGATTCTTTAGCAACATCTGATACTCTCTTCATCGCTGGCAATGACAAAGCACTGGGAAATTGGCAGCCGAATGCCGTGCCAATGACAAAAATAAATGCCCGCCAATGGCAAATCAAAATTATGCTTCCTCTCAATAAGAGAGTCGAATACAAATTTACCCGGGGTGACTGGTCAAAAGAAGAAGCGCTAGCAAACGGCACGATTCCCGGCAATAAGATTTCCACAGTTCTTAAGACCGAGACAATTTCCCACCAGATTCAAAATTGGCGGGATCGTATTTACCAATCCGAGGGAAAAGTGACTGGAGAAATTCGATATCATCATAACTTTTATGCGAATCGACTCAAAAACGAGCGGACGATTATCGTCTGGCTGCCGGAGAGCTATCAATCCAATTCCAAGAAACGATATCCGGTTCTCTACGCACACGATGGACAGAATCTCTTTGATCCGAAAACTTCGTATATCGGCGTTGACTGGCAATTGGATGAAACTGCAGATAGTCTGATACGCAAAAATGAAATCGAAGAAATCATTATTGTGGGCATTTACAACACGCCGGATCGGATTCAGGAATATTCGGATACGGAGATTGGCAGATCGTACATGCATTTTATCATCGATGATGTGAAGCCGTTCATCGATCACACCTATCGAACCTTGCCGGAGCGGGACAATACCGCAATCATGGGATCATCCATGGGTGGTTTGATCTCGCTTTACATGGTCTGGCGGTATCCAGAAATTTTTAGCAAAGCAGCATGTCTTTCCACCACGCTGCAGTGGAACTATGGCGCCATCATGAAAGAAATTGAAAATTATGCCGGACCCAAAAAGAAGATAAAGCTCTACCTGGATAGCAGTGGCGGTGGATCAGAAGGTGGATCGACTCCATTGTACCAGAAGTTCAATGAAATTTTGATTGAGCAAGGATTTTTAGAGGGCGTGGATTTTGAATATTATTATGACGAGGCAGGCGATCATTCAGAGCGATCATGGGCAAAGCGCGGCTGGCGACCGTTGAAGTTTATGTTTGGGATTCAGAATGAAAAATAATCGAGAACATTGAGAAAGTAGAGAGAAAAATGGGAATTTCAGATACACACCCTGAAGCGGAAAAAGTATATATCGAACTCATGCGAAAATTCAGTATTTCAGAAAAATTGGTCATGGTTCGAGAGATCACTTTTGCCTGCCAACAAATGGCGTTGACAGGAATCAAAAAGCGATATCCTCATGCAAATGAAAAGGAAATGCGTCTCCGGCTTGGTGCTCTTTGGTTAAAAAAAGAAATTATGAGTAAAGTGTTTCACTGGAATGTTGATGAGATGGGATTATGAACCTTTCCGATCCAATAAAAGTCATGCTTGCAGCCGCACAAAAACTTGAAAGCTTGGGCATCTATTACTATGTTGGAGGATCATTAGCCAGTTCCGCTTATGGCATTCCTCGATCAACCCAGGATGTGGATATCATTGCTGACATTCAAGAACATCATATCGATAGACTTGTTGAGGCATTCTCTGATGAATTTTACATTGACAGAGAAATGATCAGAGAGTCATTGAAATATAAATCCTCTTTTAATGTTATCCACCTCGAAACGATGATCAAAGTGGATATTTATATTTTTGATGATACACCATTTGCGCATTCCAAAATGTCTCGACGAAAAAAGGAATCGATAGAAGGCGCACCCGAAGCTAGCGCTTATCTTTCAAGCGCAGAGGATGTAATTTTACAGAAACTAAGATGGTACGTCATCGGTGGCAAAGTATCTGACCAACAATGGAAGGATATATTAGGAGTTCTCAAAGTACAATCAAAAGAAATCGATTTTAAATATTTGAAATCCTGGGCAACTAAATTAGATTTGCTTAAATTGTTGAATCAAGCTTTAAAAGAAGCTGAATCATACTTAAAATAAAAGTGGATAATATATGGGAAAAACATTTGCAGAAAAAATATTAGCCAAAAAAGCTGGCTTGAAAGAAGTTGTGCCAGGGCAGATTGTAACCGTGAAACCGGAACATCTGCTGACACATGACAATACCTCGGCGATCATCGGAAAAATTGGTGCTGATTTGGAAAAGTATGGAGTGATCGATCCGAATCTTTCAGTGATTGTGCTGGATCATGTGGTTCCGGCTGCCGACGAAAAGACCGCGACCAATCACAAAAAAGTCCGAGAGTTTGTCAAAAAACATGGCATTAAAAATTTCTTTGACGCGGGCGAGGGGATCTGTCACCAGGTTGTGATCGAAAAAGGTTTTGCTGTGCCCGGAACGATTGTCGTGGGCAGCGATTCGCACACCTGCTCTTATGGCGCGCTGGGTGTTTTTGCGACTGGCATCGATCGCACCGAATCATCGGCGTTGCTGCTGACTGGCGAGACCTGGCTGAAAGTACCGCAGAGCATCAAAATTGCGTTGAAGGGAAAATTGCAGCCGCCGGTCATGGCAAAGGATTTGGTCTTGAAAATTATCGGCGACATCAAAGCGGATGGAGCGAATTATTGTTCGGTTGAATTTCAAGGCGATATTCACAATTTGACCATCGATGATCGAATTACCATTGCCAATATGGGGATCGAGATGGGCGCCAAAGTCGCCGTGTTTCCTGTTGACGACATCGCCGAAAAATATCTTGCATCAATCGGCGTGAAAAAAGGAAGCTACGAGAAAATCTGGGCAGATTCTGATGCACATTATATTCAAAAATTGGAATACGATCTGGCGAAGCTGAAACCCGCCGTGGCAAAACCGCATTTGGTTGATAATTATGCCCTGGTGTCCGAAGTCGAGGGAATTGAAATTCATCAATGCCTGCTGGGCACCTGCACCAATGGAAGACTGAGCGATCTTGAAGTCGCGGCAACTATTTTGAAAGGAAAGAAAATCGCATCCAATGTTCGGTTCCTGGTGTTGCCCGCCTCGCGTTCGATTTTCAGTGAGGCGATGAAAAAAGGATATATTCAAACTCTGGTAGATGCTGGCGCGATGGTTTTGCCCACGGGCTGCGGTCCTTGCCTGGGCGCACATCAGGGAATTTTGGCTCCGGGAGAACGATGTCTGAGCACATCCAATCGCAATTTCAAAGGGCGAATGGGGTGCAAAGAGGCGGAGATTTATCTGGCGAGTCCAGCGACGGTGGCAGTGTCGGCTTTGTATGGAAAAATTACTGATCCCAGAAAAATAAATTAGCCTATTTTCTAAAAAGAAAATAATTGTAGCGAATATAATTTTCATGTTAAAATGAATAGACAAAGATTAAAATATTTAACATCGCGAGAAAGTTTAGCTCTGCATGAGCTAATTGAGAATTTGAAATCTACCTTTAAACATCAATTGAAAGAGATCAAAATTTTCGGCTCAAAGGTGAGAGGCGATTTTGATGAAGCTTCGGATATCGATGTGTTTATCGTGTTTGATCGAGACGTTGATTGGAAATTTAAAGATCAAATCTATGCCCTGATTTTTGATATTGATCTGAAGTATGATGTGCTTATTTCTGCAAGGATTTATTCTGTTCAAAAACTTGCAGAAAAACGAATGCAGGCGCTACCATTTATTAAAAATGTGCATGAACAAGGAGTGAATTTGCTATGACACCAGAGCAAAAAGACCTGGCAAAATATCGGATGCAACGAGCTATTGAGACTGAAGAAGATGCCCGTTTTTTATTAGAGAAAAAGCGTTTTAATAGCGCTACCAATAGATTTTATTATGCCATTTTTTATGCAATTCGTGCATTATTAGCAACGATGGGATTAGACTCTTCAAAGCATTCGGGCGTGTTGTCTTTATTTCACAAAGAATTTGTCAAGCCAGGGATGTTTTCAAAAGAGCTCTCTAAAATTCCGAATGTCAGCTTTGAAAAACGAACAGATGGCGACTATGAAGACTATCATCAATTTTCCATGGAAGAGGTAGAAAAATTAGCCAGAGATTGTCATGAGTTTCTGATGGAGGCGCAAAACGTTTTAAACGAATTAATAGCTAAAAAAAATTATTAAAGGACGAGTATGACTCAAAAAAATAATGTCTGGCGCTACGGCGACGACATCAACACCGACATGCTGTTCCCCGGCAAATACACTTACACGTGCAGCACCGCCGAGGAGATCAAGCCGCACCTATTGGAAGACCTCGATCCCAATTTTGCGAAGAATGTCAAACCAGGTGATTTGATTTTTGCTGGAAAAAATTTCGGCTGCGGCAGTTCCCGGGAGCAGCCAGCGCTGGGATTGAAAGCCGTTGGTATTCAAGCCGTGGTCGCGAAAAGTTATGCACGAATTTTTTATCGAGCCGCGATCAATCAGGGACTCTTGCTGATCGAGTGTCCCGATGCAATCGACTCATATCAGGAGGGGATGGATGTTCGCTTCGATCTTGCGCAGGGGTCGATCACCATTGGGGATAGAAATTTCTCGTTCCCAACCTTGCCGCCAGAAATTCTCGCCATCCGCGATGCGGGTGGATTGCTCGAATACACCAGACAGAAACTTAACAAGCAATCGTTAGCATCAGATCTGTGACAATATCCAGATCCATTTTGCCCTCAATAATCCTATCAAACGAATGGGAGTGATGGAGTATTGGATTATTAGAGTTCGCTTATTAATCCATTGCTCCATCACTGCAACACTTCTGATGAAATCCCAGAGGTTCAAACATGTCATAAAAATTAATCCAGGAATTTAATTATGAAAAATCTATTGAAAACATTGTTCTTTGTTTTAGCGCTCGTTTTACATAGTAATGCCCAGGAGTATGTCAATGTTACCTTCCGCCATTACCCGATTGGAACAAATGTCGTCAGAGCCTTTGTCCCGGGAACATTCAATAACTGGGGACCGAACTCGAGCGGGAGAATCGCTGTTAACGCGCCCGCTCTGATGATGTATGTCGATTCACTGGGTTGTTACGTGAAAACAATTCGGCTGAAAGTCGGCGATACGCATAGTTATAAGTTTCATGAACATCTGAATGGCGATGGCTCTTTGTGGCAATGGTACACCGATCCGCTGAATCCATTGATCAATTATAATGATTATAATAATTCGATTTTGAATGTAAAAAAAGCGATGATCTTTGAAATCTCTCCCAAGAATGGAACGATTGTAAATGCTCCGCGACCGAAATTAGAGTTCGGTGTTTTTGCAGCCGAAGGGGATTCAATTTTGACCGATCAATCGACAATATCGCTGGATGGCACGCCGATTGGTATTTTTGCAAATCATATCATACCTGGCCTTTCAATTTTGTCATATCATCTTCCTCGATTGAGCAATGGCAGCCACCAAATCGAACTCAAAATGACAACCAAAAAGGGAGAAACCGTCACCGAATCCGTCAATATTATTGTAGCTGCCGGTGATATTTTTTTCTTCACTCCTGCCACAGATAGCGTCTGGGCGGGACAGCGGGTCATTCGCTGGCGAGTGAACATGGGATATACCAAATTGCATAGCTTGACGTTAAAACAATTGAATAGCTATCCTATAACGCTTCTGGCCGAAACTGAAAAAGATTATGAATATCGGGTCAGCCTGAATTTTGGAGAAAATCGCTATGTTGTATCAGCCATGGATACGGCAGGCATTGT
The DNA here is from genome assembly GCA_025453735.1 of bacterium. GTDB lineage: Bacteria > Zhuqueibacterota > Zhuqueibacteria > Thermofontimicrobiales > Thermofontimicrobiaceae > JALOPY01. Next base: position 9,062 of record JALOPY010000110.1, read on the forward strand.
CACCGAATCGGACACATTGAAATTAGTCTATCCTCGGCCGCAAAAGCCTCAACCCAAAATTGTCTTTCAATCG
>JALOPY010000111.1 GCA_025453735.1 bacterium
AAGGCGCATATTTTCAAACACCAATTCGTTGGTCACCGAGCTGCGCAATCCCATTTTATTTTCCTTTTTGGGAATGCTGAAACCAGGCGTGCCTTTTTCCACAATGAAAGAAGAAATTTTTCTTTGGGCTTCGTCTTGCTCGGTTTTGGCGGTGATGATGGTGACGAAGGCGTGGGAAGCGCTGGTGATGAAGCATTTGCTGCCGTTGATGATCCAGCCATCGCCATCTTTGGTAGCGGTCGTTTTCGTGCCGCCCGCATCGGAGCCTGCGCCAGATTCGGTCAGTCCGAATGCGCCCAGCTCATAGCCTTTGGCCAATACAGGGAGATATTTTTCCTTCTGCTCTTTGTTGCCAAATAATAAAAATGGCATGGCGCCCAGCGAATTATGCGCCGCAATCGTGATTCCCGTCGAGCCGCACACCCGAGAAGTCTCCTCAACAGCGATAATATAGGATACGGCATCCAATCCCTGTCCGCCAAATTCCTTGGGAATCACACAGCCGAACAAGCCAAAATCAGCCACTTTTTTCATCACATCTTCAGGAAAAACGCCTTCGGTATCGAAGCGATCGGCATGGGGGGCGATTTCTGTTAAGCAAAAGTCTCTTACTTTTTTTTGAAACGCAATTTGTTTATCGGTAAATTCCATAGTTTTCTCCTCTATCGTGAAACGTCAAACGTGAGACGTGAAACGGCAAACGGCAGAGGCGAGAAGTCATTAAGTGACATATTACGCTTTATGATTTATGTTTCATGTTTCACTTTTCACGTCTCACATTTCACATTTCACATTTCACATTTCACATTTCACATTTCACATTTCACATTTCACATTTCACATTTGACGTTTGACATTTTTATTTTAACAAATTCGAAGCAATCACCATTCGCTGTACTTCTGATGTACCTTCATAAATTTCAGTTGCTCGCTGGTCACGATACATGCGCTCGATGGGATATTCTTTCATATAGCCATAGCCACCATGAATTTGTAACGCTTTATGGACAACTCTAAAAGACATTTCCGCAGCAAACAATTTTGCTATTGAAACCTCCTTTGACATCCGCTGTTTTTGATCGTAGCGCCAGGCTGCATTGTAAATTAAATATCGCGCGGCTTCGATTTCGGTTGCCATATCGGAGAGCATAAATTGAATGGCTTGAAACTGGCAGATCGATTTTCCAAATTGCACTCGCTGTTTTGAATATTCCAGCGCCTGCTCAAAAGCGCCTTCGGCAATACCCAAAGCCTGGGCGGCTATTCCGATGCGACTATGGTCTAACGTTGCCAATGCAATTTTGTATCCCTGACCTGGCTCACCGATGAGATTTTCTTTCGGGACTTTGCAATTTTCAAATATGATCTCGGCCGTCGAGGAAGCTTTGAGTCCCATTTTGTTTTCGACTTTTCCGACTTTTACACCCGGGAAAGATTTTTCCACGATAAAAGCTGAAATACCTTTTGATCCTGCTGATTTATCCGTCACGCCAAAAACGATGAAAATATCAGCAATCCCACCATTGGTTACAAATTGTTTCAAGCCACTTAATACGTAATGATCGCCATTTAATTCGGCGCTCAATTTGATGCTTGCTGCATCCGAGCCTGCATTCGCTTCTGTCAGGGAAAAGGCGCCGATGCATGTACCGCTCGCCAATTTCGGAATATATTTTTTTTTCAATGCTTCAGAGCCGAAATCCAGAATGGGCAATTGAGCAGGCGAATTCGTTACAGATAACATAACGCCAATGGATGCATCCACTTTCGACACTTCTTCGATTGCCAGCGCGTAACACAATGTATCAAATCCAGCGCCGCCATATTCGGGCGGCGTGCAAATTCCACAATAACCCAATTCTGCTAATTCTTTGATAATATCAGGATGCGTAAATCCCTGGTGGTCGGCTTCTTCAGCCAGGGGAGCTAATCGCTCCTTCGCAAAGTCTCGCATCGAATCCCGTAACATGGTCTGCTCTTCAGTCAAATTAAAATCCATACAGCCTCCATTAAGTTCAGTCATTAAAAATAAAAAGGCGAGTATGCAATACTCGCCAACATGAATAACTTCATTGCTCACAGAGATCGTATTTACAATATGAATTAGAGATCATTTAATTCCAGCTTTGTTTTTTAATGGATAATAACCATGATATTTAAACAGCCATAACCCTGGATCGGGATGCTGATTTTGCTGTAGTTTCTGATGGCTGGGGGAACTTGCAAATTGATCGTTACGTCGTTAAGAATATAACCATATCCCTGGCAAGCGTCACACAAAAAGAATAGATTGCTCCCTGTTCCCCGACAGAGCGTGCATGTTTGATGTATAGGTATTTTAATAGGGTACGTTCCACCATGCTCAGCTTCTTCCCGCGTCAAAGTCAATTCTAACTGTTGCTCGAAATCAGCAAAAATCGGAGAATGGGAATCCATTTGAAAAAAATTATTTAAAATTCGATCGAACCAATTTTCAAGGGACAATGGTGCATAAAGCTCATAATCATCAAATCGAAACGAATAGCTGGGTAATTTTTGATTCTTCTGGAATTGTTCGCTTTGCAATTTTCGGTCATAGACTTTTCTTTTTGCAACTGTTCCAATGGTTTCGTAAGCTTCCTGGATGGAGCGAAAATCTGAGCTGTCCTCGTTTCCACAGCTATCGGGATGGGAATCTCGTGCTAATTTTCGATAGGCTTTTTTTATCGCTTCCTGGCTGCAATTTGAGGACACGCCCAATATTTTATAATAATCTTTCATTATCCAATCAATGCAATTAGGAGTCAGGTGAATACTTACAAATCTTGTTTTTCAAACGATCAATGAGTTTTAAAGGTTTCAATCTTTTTATTTATTCTTCATTAATTTATAACTCCATAATAAAAAAGTCAAGTCAAATTTTTTCTTAAAATAAAAAAAAGGCATTTTGCCCTTTCGTAAAATAAAAAATGGACTCCATTCGCCTGGGCGAATGGAGTCCATTTTTACAGATGTTAGATTTTTTATGATACCGTAATCGGAATTTCTTTGGGTTTGACTTCCTCTTTTTTCGGCATCGTGATGGTGAGAACGCCATCTTTGTAAGCCGCTTTCACCTTATTTCCCTGAATCTGGGTCGGAAGAGTGAAGCTTCTCTGGAACGTGCCGTAGCGTCTCTCGATGCGATGATAATTGTTATTATCTTCTTTCTTCTCTTCTTTTTTCTCGCCTTTAATTGTCAGCGTATTTTCAGAAATATTGATCTTAATATCATCCTTCGACATTCCGGGTACTTCAGCCATTAAAACGAACTCATCTTTGGTTTCTTTGACATCAACGGAAGGGTACCAGGTCAAGGAAGACTCCCCGACTTCTGTTTCACTTCCAAAGAAATTGTCAAACATGCGACCCATTTCTCGTCTGAAGTTATCAACTTCACCTAACGGTCTCCAACGAATAATAGCCATAATAAACACCTCCTTAGTTGTTCAAAATTTCTAAATTACAAGCATCAAAATCCAAATAAGAATCAAATTCCAATATCTAATTTTCAAAAAGATACTAATCGTCTGTTTCAGGAATTTTCCTTTATTTGGAAGTCGATTCATTTTTATTCGTCATTTATTTGCTATTTTATTTTTAAGAATTGCTTTTTTAAGAAACAGAGATTGAAATTTCTTTCGGTTTTACTTCTTCTTTTTTGGGCAACGTAATCGTCAAAATGCCATCCTTAAAAGACGCTTTAACCTTGCTGCTTTGAATTTGCATGGGCAGGTAAAAGCTTCTCTGGAATTTGCCATAACTTCTTTCAATGCGATGAAATTTCCGATCCTCTTTTGCTTCGGGTTCTTTGATCTCGCCTGAAAGGGTCAATGTTTCATCAGCAAGATTTATTTTTACATCATCCTTTGAAACTCCTGGCAGCTCAGCATAAATGACGAAGTCATCCTTGGTTTCTTCGATGTCCACCATCGGATAACATTCGCAAACACTTTCGCTATCCTCAGCCATTGAACGGTAAAAACGATTGAATTTTTTATCCATCTCTTTTCTTAAATTTTGAAAATTGTCTAATGGTCTCCAATGTACGACTGGCATAGTTAAATCCTCCTAAAATTGTATTAAAGTTTCTCATTTATTTTTTATTTTCTGATTTGCTCATTAACAAATCGCGTGCCATTTTTATTTGACTTGAATTTACCAATTGATTTTATGTTAGTTGGAGTAGCAGCTTTTAAATTGGCTTAGTGTTATTCGAAAACTGGTATGAAGTCATTCTGTCATACCTGTTCAATAATCTTGACATTGTTGCAGTACAATTATTCATACATTTTTGCTGTCAATTCAGAGTAGATCATCAACTATATTTGCTGGATTGAAAAACATTTGATTGACAATTACATGCAATTTTATTAAATTTGCCATAACAGCTTTGACTTGTTTGATTTATTATCGATTTATATTTGCATGTTCATGGTTTAAGAAAGCTAAAAAGATGGTTGATCAAATCATGTATCACGAAGCATCCTGAAAATGCTGCTGATAACGTCAGGACAGATTGGCGCTAATGAAAGGAAGATTTAAATGATAGGAAGAACCATTTCACATTATCGAATAATCGAAAAGCTCGGCGAAGGCGGCATGTCTTCCTTAATAAAAATATAGTAAAAGATTGATCCCGCACATGGGAGGCGTCGTTTATAACACCGAGGACTTGAAACTCAAACATATTGTTGCTCTCAAGTTCCTGCCAATGGAATTGAGCTGCGATTGGGAATTGTTGGAAAAGATAAGGTAAGAAAATGAAAGCAGAAATTCAAAACATACAGCAATTAGAAAAAGAAGTTCAGCGGCTCAAACTGGCTGTGGAGGAGCTTTCGGTGCTCAATGATTTTGCCAGATGAGAGATTTGCCTCTCATTCGTTGCACAATTTGGTCCTTGGGAATTGAAGAAATGTGATAAATTTTGCCTATAGGGCAATCCCTCAAAATCTTTGCTGCGAAAATTAACTTGACTTTGAAAAAAATATTGACTATTTTTTATGCGCACTATTCGCAAATGAAAGCGATTGATCGACGTTCAGTGAACAAGCAGAATTATTAGCAAGCAACCTTGAGTGGCGATATTTCATTTTAGCAGTTGATTTTTCATCTCGATAATTTCCACTTAATCTCTCACCATACACAACGCATACGATTGTAGAGGAATAGGATGATTGGAAAGTTGATTTCTCATTATCGTATTTTAGATAAACTCGGCGAAGGCGGCATGGGCGTCGTCTATAAAGCTGAAGATTCCAAGCTCAAGCGTCATGTCGCTCTAAAATTTCTACCAACTTCTCTGACTGCTGACGCAGAAGCCAAGGAGCGTTTCATTCAAGAAGCTCAGGCCGCTTCGGCGCTGGATCATCCCAATATCTGCACCATTTACGAAATCAATGAGACGGAAGATGGGCAGATGTTCATTGCCATGGCGTATTATGGGGGAGAAACGCTCAAACAAAAAGTGAACAGTCGTCAGTTGGCAGTCAGCAGTGTGATCGATATCGCTACCCAAATTGGCAAAGGACTGGCGAAAGCGCATCAGCATGGGATTTTCCATCGGGATATCAAACCAGCCAATGTTATCGTGACCAGTGATGGATTGGTGAAGATTCTCGATTTTGGGCTGGCAAAGCTGGTTGGCACGAAAGCTATTACCAAGCCAGGTACGATGTTGGGGACAATCGCCTATATGTCACCAGAGCAAGTCCTGGGCGGAGAAGTGGATCAGCGCACCGATGTCTGGTCACTGGGAGTGGTCATGTATGAAATGCTCACCGGTAAGCCGCCTTTTCGAGGCGAGTACGAACAGGCAATTGTTTACTCGATATTGCATGAAACGCCAGATCCGGTTTCAATAATTCGACCAGAAATTGCGGCTGATCTGGAGCAAATCATTGCCCGGGCGCTGATCAAAGATGTGGAGATGAGATACGGCTCCGTGACAGAGCTGTTTCAGGCGCTGGAAAGTGTGCAAACAAAAAAGGGAATGTCGGTTCGGAGAACAGTTCCTGAAATCGTGACCTGGGAAAATACCGTTGTCGTTCTCGATTTTACCAACATCACCGCAAATCCCGCGGATGATTGGCTGGCTGGCGGCATTGCTGAAACTGTCACGGTCGATTTTAAAAGAATCTCGGCGCTCAAAGTGGTGAGCCGTGAAATGGTCGCTCGTGCGGTGTCGCAGTTGCCTCAGCAAAAGATTACTGAAGAAAAAATGATAGACCTGGGCAACATGCTGAAGGTAAGGTGGATCGTGTGGGGGGCTTATCAAAAGATGGGCAATACCATTCGTATCACGGCCCGCTGTACCGAAGTTGCCACCGGTAGCCTGGCTGGGTCTGCCAAAGTCGATGGAATTTTAGATGATATTTTCAAACTCCAGGATCAACTAATCACATCTCTTATGGACACGCTAAATCTGGCGCTGTCTCGATCTGAAATTAAAAAGATTCAAATCCCGGAAACCATTGAGATCAAAGCTTATGAATACTATGCCAGAGGACGGCAGTTGTTTTTTAAATTTAACCTTGTCAGTCTCCAGGATGCACAGCAATTCTATGAAAAAGCAATTGAGCTTGATCCGAACTACGCGTTAGCCTATTCGGGTCTGGGCAGCGCCCTCATTTTCCGATTCATTGCTCAAACAAGCGCACAAGATTTAGAGCTTGGCATTACCTATTTGCAGAAAGCCCTGCAACTCGATCCCGATCTTGGCGAACCCTATACCTGGCTGGGCTACGCCTACTTGCGCAAGGAGCAATTTCAGGAATCGATCCAGGCGGGGCTTCGTGCGGTGGAGCTTGAAGATCATAACTATTTAGCAGTCTATATTCTCGCGGCGGCATATTGGGGACACGCTGCTACGGAATTTAAAACAGAACATTATGCCGATGCTATACGACAATTTAAAAAATCCTGTGCGCTTCAGCCCAATTATCAGGCAACCTCCATGAATCTGGGATATCTTTATATGTTTCATGGTCAGTACCAGGAAGCGCAAATGTATCTGGATCAAGCCGTGGAAATCGAGGATTCAGGCAGGAATTTAGATATGAAATTTGTGGGCGCACTGACACTGCGGGGCAATCTGGCGATTCGCATGCATCAATTGGAACAGGCGAGTGATTATTATCAACGTTCGCTCGTTCGACTCGAAGGGATTCAGCATGTGTACCGCGATTCCCTAATGGCGCAAACGTATTGTGGTATGGGACAGGTCAATTTCAATCTCAAAAATTATGACAGAGCACTGGAAGCATATCAGAAAGCCATCGCTGTTATCACCGC
>JALOPY010000112.1 GCA_025453735.1 bacterium
AAGATGCAAAAAATTGGTTCCATTTAACTGGACTTTGACAAATTGGCCAAAGATGTTATCTGGCAAATCAATTGCCATTGATGGCCGAAATGTGCCTCCACCGGTATAATAGTTTTGCGACCAAACCGTAGTGAGAGAATTGTTTAAAACCGATACATTGAAATTTGTCAGACGATCCCAACAATTATCGGTTCGATTCCATAAAACAATCGATTCGAGTCGATGCATGTTATCGAGATTCACCTGCCACCAGGCATGGTAATCATTATAAGTATGCGTTACAGAACCGCTATAGTAATTTCCATTTGTATTTCCATCAATTGCTCGATCGGCCGTTGCCCACCAGCTCCAGTATCCTGTCGAAGATTGCGTTGCAATACCAAATAAGTGCGCCAGATTCGTTTGGGCAAGCGCTTCATAATTGCTACTTATGAAAAATAAAAAGATTATTGAAAGAAAAATCAATTTCATGCTTTTCATTGGATGCTTCCTTTCAATTATTATTAGCTTATATAGTCATCTCGTGAGTTAATATCATCTTTTTTGCTGCATTCAGACGTTCAAAATTCATGCCAGCATTTTGATTCGATTTTAACCAATTGAATATTAGACAATTATACAGCTACCCAATTTTATGCAGATGCGTGCTTTTGTAAATTAAATTTACACTTTTTCATGTCGATTTTTTAAGTCACACATAATTAATAAGTAAACCTGTCTATTTTATTTACAAAAAAACAGGGGGAATTTACACTTTTTTACAAATTGACGGGATTGGTGACTGAACGGTCAGTATGAGAGGGGATAATGGTGAGTGGGCAGAGGTCAGTGGGCAGTAGGCAGTAGGCAATCATGGCAGAGGAGGATACGTAAGGCGCATTGATAATTGTGAATAGTGAATCATGTCTGACGCAGATGCATAAAGCGCATTGATAATGGATAATGGATAATTGTGAATTGTGAATGGTGAATTGTGAATGGATAATTGTGAATCATGTCAGCGGCAGAGGCGCACTGGCGACTGTCAACTGCTGACTGCTGACTGCCGACTGCCGACTGATAACTGGTAACTTCCTCAATTCGGGGGTGGATTTTAATTGGGGGATTTAATTTGAATCTGGCATATTGTATTCTTTTTGAAAATCGTTTTCCAATAGCCAAAGCCAGATTGGTTTGATGGTGATGTGTTTTTCAGCAACTTTTTCAATATGGAGTTCATCATCAGTTAGGATCGTTGCCGAATCCATGTCAAGCTCAGCCATTGCTTTATCAAGCGCCCGGAGCTCGCGTCCCCTGGTTTTAGGATCTGCCAGGCTTTCACAAACCTGGATTAATTTGATAACATCAGGTCCCTGCTTAACGACAAAATCGACCTCATGTCCGTTTTTATCTGCCCAATAGTAGATATGGCTTTGGGATTGGCGGTAAAGATGATTAAACACTAAATTTTCCAGCAGTCGTCCTCTATCCTGTGAGAAACGAAATGTAACTGCATTTCTGATTCCATTATCGATGATATAGATTTTTCTTGGGTATTGGAGCTGATCTTTAATATTAAATGAAAAAATTGGAACCTGAAAAGCCAAAAATGCGGATTCTATCTTTTCCATGTAGTCCACCAGAGTTGCCTTGCTCACCTTGTGTCCAATAGATGCCAGGGTATGACTCATCTTTCCGAAGCTAAAGCGAGATGACATGGACTGGATGAGCAATTTGATAAAATTTTCGAACAGTTTAATTTTACGAATGTCATATCGCTCGATGATATCACGATAGAAAATTGCGCGGAAATATTCCTGCAGGATCGGGAGTTTTTTTTCGCTGAGAACCACCTGTGGAAGTCCGCCAAACTCCAGATATTCGTTGAATAATTTTATAAGCTCATTTTTCTGCGGACTAAAAAAAATATTGTTCAGATCGCTCACCTGAACATTTTTAAACCTTAGAAATTCTCTAAACGTAATCGGCGTAACATAATATGACAGGGTTCTCCCCCGCAAAGCGGTAGCAATTTCGGAAGATAACAGCTTCGAGCTGGAGCCAGTGATAGCCAGTTGTACATTTTGCTCTCGGTCGAAAATTCGTCTTACCGATTTATCCCAGTTTGGAATATTCTGAACTTCATCCAGAAATAAATAGACCGGGTAATCTTTATTTAGAGGAAAATGCTGACGATAAACATTAAGCAGCTCTTTGATCTCAGTGCCTTCTATGGGCAACAAGCGGTCATCCTCAAAATCGATATAAATGATATTGGACAAGGGAATCGTTTTTTTTAGCTGATCAATAATTTGATAAAAGATGAAAGTTTTTCCCGAACGACGTACTCCGGCAAGGGATAAAATATGCCGATTGTCGAATAAATCCCCTGGAATATCTCTTGTCAGATAAGCTGGCACTGAATTTTCGAACCACTCTGCCAGAATGTATCGTAGTTTTTCCATATCGTTTTCTATAGTAAACAGTTTATCGTTGCTATCGTTCAGTATAGTGAACGTTAGAAGAATGTGACGATAATATAAAAAAATGAATTTAAAATGTCAAGGTATTTATGATGAAAGTTGAAATTGTACATATTGTCGGGAGCTGATAAGTACGTGTGGGGCGTTGCTAATCATGCCCGAGGCAGAGGCGCACTGGTGACTGGCGACTGCCAAGTGATAACTGGGAACTTCCTCAATTCAAGGACGAGTGCACATTGTCAATGAAAGCGTTCAGAGAGCGCATGGCGCTCAAGTCTCATTTTAATTTAAGATCATATCAGCGGACAGCGAATGTTAAAATGCCTGGGTAGCTATATTTTTTAAAAATTCTTTAATTTCTTCGTCATGAATTGGATTGACAGCATAACTGACTGGTTCTGAATGATCGATATCATCAAAATAGGATAATTGAGATCGAAATAGTTTCTCGCTAAACAGATCATTGAATAATTCTGTTGTTCTGTTGCATAGCTCAGTTAATGAGTAGTGGTATTTAAAAATAAAGTAAAGATCGATATAATCTTTCCACTTTGCTCTTCTTCCCAGGGCATAAGCCTTCATTGCTGCCAAATCTAATAATGAGGGCAGGCTGATAATATTTTTGAACCTGGATTTGTGCGGTATGTCAAAGGGGAAATTATAGAATGTCAGCTTGACATTATTCGCAATGAGGGTGTATTCTTCATTCGTTGCAATCAATGTTTTATCAATATGATAGTCGTTTTCAAGAATCTTCGTTTGAATGCTTTTTCGATTGAATGACTTTGGATTAAACAGGTCGAAATCGATTGACTGGCGGTGCCCAAGATACAGCGCGATCGCAGTGCCACCGACAAGATAGAACGAGCGATTGAAAATGCGAATTAATGGAAGCAGATCAATTTGGCTTTTCGTCAGAATTTCTTCATGCATGGCGTTTGAAATAGAGCGTAAAAAAATTTAAAATTTCCGGAGGATAATTGGAGCGCTGCCGATCCCCGGTTGATTTATAAAAAATTGCAGCTACTTTTTTTATGCCAACGATTCCAAATAAATTTTTAATATCCTCGATACTGCCATAAATCAGCAGCGCTTCGACGACTGCGCTCAGGCTAAGATTCTCTTTTGCCGGTTCAGGCACCCACCACCACAGCGGGCTATGTTGCTTGATGAAATGTTTTAACTCTTCATTATTTGTTGTGATATTATTAGCCATCAATGTTCGTTTTTTTCTGCTGCGTATATTGAAATTTGCTAATGGAAAAAAGTGGTTATCCATTGCGAAAGACAAGAGTAATATAAAAAAATAAATATAAAAATCAAGTTGTTTTTTTTGAAGCATCAGGAAGGAATTAGGAGCGCGTAGCGCATAGCGCATGGGGCATGGCGAATAGCAAATTGTAAATCATGCCAGAGGCAGATGCACAAAGCGCATTGTCAATTGTGAATGGTGAATCATGCCTGAGGCAGATGCATCAAGCGCATTGATAATGGATAATGGATAATTGTGAATTGTGAATGGCTAATCGTGAGTCATGCCAGAGGCAGAGGCGCACTGGCGACTGCCAACTGCTGACTGCTGAATTGTGAATTGAAAGGTCACACCATGCTCAGACAGGGATCGTCGAGAATGTGGGGGAATTTTGGACCGAAGTAGGGCGCTGGTTCCAGCCTGTGGAGTTCTCTTAATAAGTGATACGCGCAGGATGTCAATAGATTTGTTTCGGCGACGGCTTCGCACCATTCTTTCTTCAAAATTTCATTGAGAACATCTGGATACGGCATCACACCGAAATCCCAGGCGCCGCAAAGCCGGGCAATAAAATCGATCCGGTCAGGTAGATTATCCAAGTTTTCTGGCACCTCCTGATCCGGGCAGAGACTGCCAATGTGATTCCAGATCGCGCCAGAGGCGGATGGCCCGGGTCGCAATTCAGACTTTCGATCACGCCAAAGGCGGATGTGCGTGCGCGCATTTCGGAATTGCATAAAGAATCAGGTTTTGAAATTAAGGTTTATGTTTTTTTGTGACACCTTACTCAAAATAAAGCAATAGACCAACTGATTCCCCCAATAGGATAATTTTTTCTGCTGGCGAATTTCATAATGCCCCGAGGCAAATTGCTGCAAATTTGTTGAGAGATTTTGGGATTGAAATGTTAATGTTCAGTATTCGGAATCAAATCCTCATTAAAATTTATTGTAACCGTTAGGCGAATCGATGAGAAGTCGTTGAAACGGCAATAGAGATCTTATGTTCTCAATCAACACCACAATAAATTGTGGTGTTGACTTAAATAACCATAATACCACTTTGCATCTGAGCTAACTCATTATAATGTTCACCCTTCAAAAAAATTATTCGCAATCTCATTGATAAACATGTTAAAATCGACCAGATTGTTTTCCAGAACATTATAAACTTCATCTAAATCAACATCCCAATAAATATGGACAATTCTATTGCGAAATCTTGCCATGGTTTGATATGTAATTAGATTTTCTTGTTTAACGACATTGGCTTCCGCCAAAACCTTAAAAACGTCTGCAAAGTCTTTGGGATTTTTCAAGCCACGTCTTGAGATAATGTGGTTACCGATAGAAATCATACTTTCAATAGAGAGCTGCAAAATATGCAATGCAGCGCTATGGAAAATATAATTGCCAACGAATTCTTCTTTCCCTTTTGACTTTATTTCCTGCAATCGCTCCACGTTTAGCCGAATTTCTGATAGCAACTTCGTTAATTTATCTTTATCGACTTCCATTTGTTTTATCCTCCTCGCACCCTTTGTTTCATCGTCCTGCGGTACTCAAGCCGATAGAAACTAAAATCAAAATACAAAGGGAAAACTCGTTCTTTGAGATCAGCGATCTCCACTGGATTTGCAGAAAACACAATTTTGCCTTCGCAAAGAATCTTATATTGTAACGACAGTGGCGCTTTATTGAAACCTACCAGATCAATTTCATCAGTATGTAATGTCCGGTTGAAGAAGCAAGCTAATTCAAGCTCCTGATCGAATGACAACTCGCTATTTGTGAAATACGCGATATCCAGATCACTCAGAGCTGTTGGTTTTCCGATAGCATACGATCCAAAAAGCAACAAATGCCTGATCATTGGAAAATTAGGAACGAACCGAATTTTTCCCAACTCATCGAGATGGGATTGCTGGATTCTATTTTTTTCATTCTTAATCATGGCACTACGCTATAAATTCATTGATAAAAAACCCTATTTATGTTCTGCTTGTATGAGCAATATAGCAAATTTATGACAAAAATCAAGTCCCATTTTGGAAAAAGATAAAAATTTGGGGATTGGGGATATGGAATTGGGGATAAGGGAGTGGTGAGTTGTGAGTGGTTTGTCTTGAGGGTCTCGCTTAATAGTAACAATCAGTTGTCCAATGCCAGTGCAATTTAATCATTCCAGACCATCCCTGGTGATCTTTACCAGGGATGTGGAAGAAATTGGTAATATTACGATAGCTGATCTGGCTTTCGATGATGGCGGTTCGGGCAAAATGGTATTTGAGCTTCATTGTGAAAATTGTCGATCGCTCGATGACGCCATAAGGAAATGCCTCGTGGTATCCCTGCGCCACAGTGAAGTTTTCCCAGGGAGCGTCCCAGGGATCGAGGACTGATCCTTCGCCTTTGCGGATGATGTCGCATTCCAGTCCGAGCTGCAATCCGTTCATCAGCCACCAATCGGCAATCATGTTCCACCGGTCGAAGTTGTTTCCCAATTCATACCCGATCGTTTTATTGAAATGAACAAATTTTTCCCATTCCTGCCAGGAGTTGTAAGTTCGATTGGCGATGCGGATGTATTCCAGCCCGATCGTGCTTCCCTGCCATCCGAAAATACCCGCATGTCGAAAGCCGAAGATCATCCCGATCTGGTTCGGCTCCAGATCGACCTGCTCACTTTTTTCAAGCTGAAAATCGTCAATCAGAATTTCGCCGTAAAACTGCCAATTGCGCCAGGGATAACAATCGAAGTCGAGATAGAGCAAGCCATTGCCATCATAGCCGCCGTGATTCAATAGCTCACCGTGATAATAGAGCAGGGGATTGTGGTATTTCAGCTCCCAACTGCTATGGGGTCCACCATAGACCAGGGCTTCGGTGAAACCAATATAAAATGTGTTGAAGAGATTTATCGTCAGCCGATGGGAGGTGAGAAAGCGGTTTGCTTTTTTAATGCGATATTCTGCAACCAGGGAATCGGATAACTCCCACTGGTCCAGATCGACTGCCAGCGCGGTGAAGCTCAATGCCTTATAATTGAAATTAATTTTCAGTTGATCCAGGGGCTGGGCGTGATCGGAAAACAACAGGCGACCGGTTCTGCCTGATCCCCAGTTGAGAAAATCACGTCCCAGAGTCAGCTCGAACCGGGGCGCGGAATAGCGCAGATATGCCTGCTCCGTGTACGCGGCCAGGCCATTCCACTTTCTGCCGGCATAGTTCGGATCGTCCACCAATGCCTGATCCAGGCGAATGCCGTTGTAGAAGCAGAGCTTTTCGGCGAATCCGACTCCTGCCTGGCTTCTAATCCCTGTGTAAATTTTTGTATCTTCTGCATCGTAATGAATCGATTGATCAGCCCAGATTCCAGGTTGCATGATGAGTTTTTGTTCGGTTGACTCTTCTTTAGTGCGAACTTTATATTCCTGAGCCAGGAGATCGAGCATCCATCGATCCTGAAAAGTCGGTTTTAGCGTGCCCTGTTGGAACTGATCGTTAATTTTCGTCAAACTGTTAGCAATTTGTCCTTGAGTATAAGGCTGCTGAATGACATTCAAGTCAGTCAAAAAACCTC
>JALOPY010000113.1 GCA_025453735.1 bacterium
GCGGGATTGAAATTCGCCACGACGATGTAATAGTTATTTTTTTTCATCTCGAAGCCGGATAGCTCGATCAGTTTGCGCAAGCTATCTGCAGCGAAATTTGTAAATCCATCCCGATAGAAGCGCCAGGCTTTGCCAAACAGGTCATCGTTATCGTTCACGACGAACGGTGAACCTGGCACAGACTTGGGAATTAGCACCATTTGATCCTGTGCGATCAAATGCGTTGTGAAAGCCAACAAAATCAATAAAGCAATTTGAGCAATTTTTTTCAACATGTTCACGCTCCTTTAAGTTTTAGGTTAAAAAAATCTCTTGAATTAGTTAAAAAAGATTGATGATAATTAATGGCAATTGATGTCAACATTCCATCTTTCCATCATTCCAATTTTGGTTAATTTGAATTGTATCAGTAACCTAGAATTTCTCATCATACTTCGTCCATAGATCATCGCCAAGTTTCCACGCGGCTTTGACAACTTTTTCGCCCCAGTTCATGCTATACTGGGTTAAAAAATCTCTGGCGTTTTGCGGATCGTGCTGGTATAGCTCCAGCGCCTTGTTTTCAATTTCATTCTGTGCGGCAAACATTTCCGACTGCATCGGTTGCCAAACCGCTGCAACATCTTTTCGCATATCACCCCAGCGTTGCGCCGCCAGCGTGCCCAGATGATTGAACGCCCACCAGGCAGATTCACGATTGAAACCATGGACTCTGCCAGGCGTTTTAAATGACTGGGGCACATCGCTGATCGAGCAATATAATGGGACATAAATCGAAGTCGCCACATTATCAAAAGCGAGCCAGACCAGTCCGCCAATTTCATTGGGCAAATTTTCCCGCGATTGCGTGATGGTGGCGTACATCGTGTACCAGCGAGCGATGGTTCGCTCCCCGCGCCAGCCCCAACCGCCATTGATTTTGAAAATCAGATTCATGTCATACGGCATGAAGGGATTGGCAAGCGGCGAAATGATCGTCTTGCCATTTTGATCAGTAGCCGTAATATCTTTCACAAAATTATAATCGGTTCCTTCGTAATAATCCTGAAAAATGGAAACGATTTTGGGCATAGTGACCTGAGAATCTGGTTTCACTGAAAATGGATAATTTTCGGATTCAGGATGTAGTTTCAATGATGGGGCAAGCAAATCCAGCACCCGCCATTCTCGGCGACGTGCAGCCAATGATTTTCTTCCTTCGGGATCGTAGGCATAGCAAAATTCAAACGCTTCTTGTTTTGGATTCCACCAACCGCTATCCTGCGCGACTTTGAAAATATTGTCCGATGCCATGAAAGAATCCGGTTGATTCAAATCGATCTGGCGGATGCGGCTGGCATTGGCGTTCACTGATACATGATCGTCAGGCACTCGCTGCGCGACCCAGATCGAACCGACTTTATCCCTGCCCGGACCAACGATTTCCAGATGCCAGACTTCTTTGGTATCAGCAATGGTCAAACATTCGCCGGCATCGTTGTAGCCATATTTTTTGGTGAGACCGCCTGCTAATTTGATGGCTTCCCTTGCTGTTTTGCATCGTTCAATCATCAACGTAACTAATTGCTGGCAATCGATCAAGCCCTTATCCGACTTCAATGACAAGCGTCCACCGAACGTCGATTCGCCGACGGCTAACTGCTGATCGTTCATGCAAGGGTAAGCCGTATTGACATAGCCGAAGGTAAATTCAGCCTGGGGAATTTCCCCGGTTGTCAAATATTTATATGCGGGCATGGCAAGTGCATCATCATTGGTACGCTTCAGCATGATATCCATCGCGCCCTTCTGATGTGACTTTGCCGGTATAATGTCGAGCCAGGCGCGGGTTCGATGACTATCGCAGGTATGGGAAGTGGTGACTGATCCATCGATGGATGCTTTTTTTCCGACCGTGATCGTGGTACAACCATCGGGACGACCGTCAACCCAGTCACTCATATAATTATCGCTGCAATTATTGTATTGAGAGTAACTATAATTCGGGATAAAAAACTGATTAAAAATAAGCAACACCATCAAAATAACAACTAATTGAAAGCTTTTAGAAATCATCAGCAGCCTCCATATTCTGAGTTCTATTTTTTCATTTTTACCAATAAGTTTTTATCGATAAATCAACTATCAATTTTCTGGTTTATTGAAGCAATATTTTTTTTTAAAATAAACGAATTTTTTCAAAAAGTCAAGTGTTAATTTTTTCACGTGTGCAATTATATAGATTTTTCTCTTCCTGTCATGGGTTTAGTACTTTGGATGTGGCTTGCGTACATGGGGAGAACCCAAGAAGGCGATTGGTTAATTCGAGCAGGCACTGGAGATTTTCAAAATTATTTATGGAGAGAATCACCCGAACAACCTGCGGGAGGTTTGCAACCTTCCGCAGCTGCGGGTGGATAGTCCTACCCAGCGGCAAATAATTTCTCGATCATTTTCTGTATCTCAATAATTGTCAGTGGCGCAGATCCTTCGGCTCGATTGTTGATCAGCAAATAGGCGATTTTTTTTGCTTTTATGGCAAGCTCCACGAGCTTCATCACATCCCGCCGCATTTCGGGCAAGGGATTGATTATTTTATCAAACGGCTCGAATTTATTGACCGACGCTTCATAGGACATTCCCAGGGGAGTCAGAATCCGGGCGACAGTGAAATCTGCGGTCAGAGAATCGTGTTTTAATTGCTCGCCAATCGGGGGCATATACGACCACTGGTTGAATACATGAGCGACATTGTGCTTTTTCAGCATGTCAAAATAGCTTTTGTGCAGAAAATTTTTATTTCGTATTTCCACACTGTACTGAAAATCTTTCGGCAACGCGCTAAAAAATGTGTCCAGATCCTGGCAGAATTGGTCCGTTGATTTATCCGCCGCTTTCGTGTATTGAAATTCAAATATGAATGGACCGGTGTGGTCTTTAAATACGTTTTGGTATGGCTTTAACACTGTATTCAGAAAGATGTCGGGATTCAAAAAATTTGGGTTGATCTGTCCCTTCATTTTGCCGTAACGGGATTGGTTGGGATAGCGATAGATGGTCAATTGATCCCAGACTTTGCTGCACGTTTTAAAAGCAGGCGGCAATTGATCCGCATAGTGCAGAAGAAGCGATTCGGCAGGCGGCTGGTAAAAAAACAAATCCATTCCCACCGTCGAAAATCGTCCATCCGCGGCATATTCAGCCAGGCAATCTTTTTTGAATTTATTTTCTGCATAGTCTTGGAAATAGACAATCCCTTTCCAGCCTTCATACGCCCAGGATGAAGTGCCGAAATGAATAAACTTTTTGTAGTCATTTACCGACATCGGTATTCGCTCCTATTTTTAATCGTTCAAATTTATCAAATTCCAATTATAATGTCAATAACTTTGTTGTTCAAAGACAGTCATTTTCTCAGAAAATATTTTTTGATGCAATGGAACTTAAATGTGATTTTTAACGTTTCAATTTTTGACATAATTTTTAACTTGCTTTTACCTGATTAATTTTTTAAGTGTTATTAACGATTTCAGATGGAGGAAATCATAAAAAAATTAGGTGATAAGTTGATCCAAAAAGCTTATAAGCGATTTATTAAACTGCTTGAATTTTCTCACAGATTTCATTTCAGCTTTAAAAAATAATAAATAATTTAATCAACAATAGGAATCGTAACAAAGGGATGCGTTATGATTGAACTAAAAAATGTATGCAAAAACTATGGAGTGACCAAAGCTCTTGCCGATGTGAGTTTCAAAATCGAAAAGGGCGAAATTGTCGGATTTGTTGGTCCCAATGGGGCGGGCAAATCGACAGCGATGAAGATCATCACGACTTACACCGCGCCGACATCGGGAACTGCGCAGGTTGCCGGCTATGATGTCATGGAAAATCCGCTGGATGTACGTCGAGTGATCGGCTATTTGCCGGAAACTGTTCCGCTTTACGCGGACATGCTCGTCTCCGAATATCTGGAATTTGTCGGAGAGGCGCGGCATTTGAATGGAAAATTCAAAACTCGCTATGACTGGGTGGTGGAAGCCGCGGGATTGCAGCCGGTTTTAAGCCGCAAGATTGGCGTGCTTTCAAAGGGATTTAAGCAGCGAACCTGCTTAGCCCAGGCATTGATCCACGATCCAGATGTGCTCATTCTTGATGAGCCAACTTCCGGATTGGATCCGTTGCAAATCATCGGAATCCGAAAACTGATCAAAAAGCTGGCGCATGAAAAAACGATTATTCTGAGCACACACATTTTGCCAGAGGTTGCCACAGTCGCCGATCGAATTCTGGTGATCAATGAAGGGCGTATCGTTGCTGATGGCTCTTTTGATGAACTGCGGAAAAAAGTAACAAAAACCAGCTCAGTTTATATCGCGGTGAAGAGCGCCAAAAAAGATTTCGAAGCTGCCATTAAAAACCTCGAGGGATTTCAAGAGGTTGAATACGATGAAAATCGCAAGCGGGGCGAGATCGGGGCGCATCTGTTCTTCTCCTCGAAAGTGGATTCGATTGAAAATTTGAATACCCTGATTCGCGAGCAAGGTTGGCAAATTCTGGAGTTCCATCCTGAAAAATTATCATTGGAAGATTCATTCATTCGATTGACTCAATCCACTGGCGCAAAAGATGAAATTACTGATTCCACAGCCAGTGAGAAAGGAGGCGCAGCATGAAAGACGTTGCCATCATTTTCAGACGTGAATTTCGGGCGTATTTTTATTCGCCCATCGCTTATGTGTTTAGCATTATTTTTATCGTCCTCAATTCCGGCTTGTACATGTTCCACTTCTTTTTCTTTGGGAATGCGGATATGCGGGCGTTCTTCTCGCAATTGCCGCTGACCCTGGGATTAATTTTCATTCCTGCCATTTCGATGCGATTGTGGTCGGAAGAACACAAATTGGGAACGGTGGAATTGCTCTTGACCCTGCCCATGAAATCGGAAGAAATTGTGCTGGGCAAGTTTTTAGCCAGCTTTCTATTCTACTTAGTAGCATTGGCAGGGACGTTAGCCATTCCGATTGTGTTGCTTATTTTGGGCAAGCCAGATTTTGGTCCCATCATCGGCGGCTATTTTGGAGCCATCTTATTAGGCGCGTTCTTTTTAGCCGTGGGTATTTTTATTTCAGGTTTCTTTTCGGATCAAATCGTTTCGCTCATTATTACCAGCTTAACCTGCGGCTTTCTAGCGCTGATTGGCTGGCAATATGTGCCCATGGTCATCGATGGCTGGTTCCCGGGATTGGGCGAATTTTTGTATCAATATGTTGGCGTCACCCGGCATTTCAATGACATCGAGCGCGGGGTGATCGATTTGAAAAGCATTATTTATTTTGTCTCATTTACCGCATTATTCCTCTACCTGAACGCAAAATCACTGGAAAGGAGGAAATATTAATTATGAAAGATTTCAAGAAAAATTTCATTACGACCTTTGTGATCGGAGCAGTTTTGCTGGCTGCGATTGTGATCGCGATTAATATGGTATTCAGCAATTTCAATTTTGGCAGGTTTGATCTGACTGCCAATAACATTTACAAGCTTTCTCCTTCGGTCGGAAAAATATTGTCTGATCTGGAAGCCCCGATTGATATGACCTACTATGTCTCATCTTCAGAAAAAATGCCGACGCAATGGAAAGATCTGGAGCGGGATGTGATCGACAAATTGGAGGAGTTGAAGCTGGCGTCCAAGGGCAAATTGAATTATACGGTTTTCGATCCCTCAGCCGAGGAAGAAAAGGAAGCGTTTGAGGAGATCAAAGACAAGGAAGCAGAGAAAAAGGGCGACGAAAAGGATTTCATTAAGGAAGATCAAAAATCTGGCTTGACCCGAAAAAAGATCGCCGAGCGCCTGTATGAACGAGGCGTCATTCCGTTTGGTGTACAAAGCACAGAACGAGATGAACTGTCGGTGAAGCGGGTCTATTCGTCGATCGTGCTTTCGTATCTCGATCGCCGGGAAGATGTGATCGAGGAGGTGCGTCCCGAAACGTTTGGGAATCTTGAATATGAGATCATGTCCCGAATCTACAAATTGATCTCCAACAAGCGACCCAAAATTGCCTTTTATCCGGGACAGCCAAAAATTCAGCAACAGTATCGCCAGTTTTACCAGCAGCAAGCTCCGCCCGATTTCTATAGTTTTGCAGAGAAAATGCTGCAAGAATCCGGGTACGATGTGACTCGAACCAATATCGAACAAAATGATCCGATCCCGGCAGGCATTCAGACCATGCTCGTGATGATCGATCAACCATTGAATGAGCGCCAGATGTACGAGATCGATAAGCTGGTGCATAATGGCGTGCGGGTTGTTATGGCTGCTCAAATGTATAATTTCCAGATCACGCCTTCGCGCAGTGAACCCGGCCAATTCGACCTGATGGGGATGCCGTCACGGCTCAATACGATCAACGGACTGGCAAAAAATTATGGGTTCGAATTTGACGATAAAATTTTCATGGATAAAAGCACGGCATTCATCCAGGTTCCGGTTTATCAGACCCGAAGAATGGGCATGTTCCAGATTCAGGAACAGCGCTACGAGCCGGTGACCAAGCCGGTCATCATCAAAGTCAATGCGGAAAATATCAATTCCGATCTGTCGATCTCCAATAAAATTTCCGAGCTTTACTACATGTACGGCGGCCGTTTGCTCGTGAACAAAGATGCGATGAAAGAAAATAATCTGCAATTCAGGACATTGTTCACGTCCAGTAATTTTAGCTGGATAAGAGAAGGAATGGGGTATGGCAATATCGATGTAACGCCGCCTGCTTCCGAAGATGTGCTCAAAAACCAACCATTGGGCATTCTGGTCGAAGGCAAGTTTAAGTCACAATATGTTGATCAGGAAATTCCGAAATGGTCAGGTGAGACTTCGCCAGAAGATGAGCAAGCAGATTCCCTGTCACGACAGTCAGAGATTACTGGCGATCCCAGGGAGAATAAAATTATTGCATTTGGTTCCAGCAATATCTTCAAAAATGATATTCTGCAAGCCGTGAATAGTCATAAAGCGCTGCTGCTGAACAGCGTCGATGCGTTGACGCTGGGCGATGAGCTGATCAATATTCGCTCTAAAAACATTGCTGCCCGACGCATCAAAGCCACCAGTGGCATGGGAAAAGCGCTGGCGAAAACATTCGTCGTGTGGTTTCCGCCCGTCGTTTTTATTGCGCTGGGAATTTTTATCACATTGAAAAGGAAGAAAAAAGTATAATCACGTGAAATGTGAAACGGCAAACGTGAGACGAAAATAAGCGATTTGGATTACGGTTATGCGTTATGA
>JALOPY010000114.1 GCA_025453735.1 bacterium
TAAAAAAAATGCAACGCTCTTTTCAATTGGCGTTGCATTTTTTATGCTATCGCTGACTTGCTGAACTATTGTTCTGAAGACTGATCACTGTTCACTGATTACTGATCACTGTTCACTGATTACTTTTCTATCTTCCAAATTTACCCTCTCACATCTCCCCCGCAATCCCCCTCCGCTCCAACAACGTCCCCTCCATCAAATACAAATCCACCAGCGCAGTGAGATACGCCACCATGGAGCGGGCTTCGTTGAGCTGGCTGGCGGTGAAATCCCGTTGGGCTTGGAGCACTAAAAAATTGGTGGATCGACCGACACGAAATTTTTCCAATTCGGCGTCTAATTTTTTGGATTGCAATTCTCGGGCGACTCGGGTGGCGAGGATCTGCTCCCGAGATCGCAGCACTTCGATATAGGAGGAGCGGACATCCCATTGCACCAATCGTTCCATATTCTTTAACGACAAATCCAGCATTTCCCTGGTGTATTTTGCTCGTGAAAATCGAGCAATGGCTTGCCGATCAGTGACTGGAAAAGAAAAAGTCAATCCACCATTGATGTCGTAATAGGGACTCTGGATATCAGGGACTGCATCTTTGAAGGTTTGCGAATACGTAGTTCGGCCTAGCGTGACAAAAAAATCGAGCCTGGGCAGCAAGCCATTTCGAGTACGGGTGATTTCGATCTCGCCTTTTTTTAAGGATAATTGTGCTTGCTGTAAATCAGGGCGATACTTCATTCCCAGTTGCTCATGAACTTCAATGGTATCCAGCGTATCGATGGGAACAAATGGGCGATCAATCGGCAAGGGAACGGTTGCCCAGGATTGCTGATTCGATGGATTGAGCAGATAGAGAAAACTCAATCTCGCCTGCTCATAGCGGCTCTGGGCATCGATCAGGGCTTCGTTGCGGGTGGCGACTTCGGCATGGACCGCCGCCAATTCTAACTCAGCCAATTTCCCTACTGCTACTCGATCTTGAGATTCTTTCAATTGCTTATTTGCCAATTCCAGGGAGCGCTGCTGAATATCCATTTCTTCTCGGGTCAAATACAGATCCCAATAGGCTTTTTCGACACTGGCGATGGTCTCTTCTGCCACGCCTTTTAATTCAGCTTTTGAAATCTCATAATCGAGCCTCGCCTGGCGCAGACTGGCCAAATTCGTTCCCCATCCGAAACCTTGCAATAACGCCTGAGTAATGGTAATTCCCACATTACCTGAATACTGATCGGTGTAAATGCTGGACAGCGAAGCGCTAATCGAAGCGTTGGCGGAAATGGTCGTCCCTGTTGGTAGGTTCTGAAGAATTCCAGCTTCGTATAGGGAGCGTTCAGAAGTAAGCTCGAACGGTTCCGGTCGGGAGCCGAGAAAGCGCAGTTGCTTGGTTTCCGTTTTGGTGACTGAAGCCGAGATGGTGGGATCAAAAATCGCGCCCTCTTCTTTCAGAACCGTCCTGGCTATTTTCGGCTGCAATCGTTGAATCGATAAGCTGGGATTATGCTCCAGCGCCGTCAAAATCGCTTCCTGCAAATCGATTTTCAGGGTATCAGATTTTTGCAGTTGTTGAAAGGGATTTTGATCAGTAGGATCATTAGCCAAAGCAATTGTGGTTAATGAAAGACCCATTAGCATGATAAAAACAAATCGATATTTTTTTGATCCAAATAGCATTCTATATCCTAATCATTAATTTGTTTATTTTCCAAATAAAAAAATATCTCCAACGGATTGAAACAACCCAACGGATTCAATTAAAAAATTTTTTATCCGTTGGATTGTTTCTATCAGTTGGAAAAAGCTAATTTTTATCCACTTTTCTTTTACCAAACAACTTCTGTTCAAAAATTGAATACACCACTGGAATCAGCACCAGCGTAATCAATGTCGAGCTCAACAAGCCACCGATCACGACACGCGCCAATGGCGCCTGGGTTTCGCCGCCTTCTCCTAATCCAAATGATAATGGCAGCAATCCCAGCACTGTCGTCAAAGTTGTCATCAAAATGGGGCGAAGCCGACGGGAGCCAGAGATCGTAATCGCTTCCATCAACGACATGCCTTCGTTGCGCCGCATCTGGTTGGTATAATCAACCAACAGGATAGCGTTATTGACCACGATCCCCGCTAACATGATGCAGCCGATGAAAGCTTGCATGCTGAAAATGGTTCCAGTCATTATCAAGGTGAGGGCAATTCCGATCAGCGCCATGGGGATCGAGAACAGCACGACAAACGGATCCCGCCACGATTCGAACTGTCCCGCCATCACCATGTAAACCAGGAAGATGGCTAAAATAAATCCGAACATCAGCTCTCGATTGGCTTTCTGCTGTTCCTCGTAATCCCCACCAAAAGTAATGGCAAAATCTTTGGGCACAGGCACCGCCCGCAGTTCTTTTCGGATGTCAGAAATTACTGATCCCATATCTCGGCCAGTGAAATTAGCATTGATGCTGATGATTCGCTCCTGATCTTTGCGCTCGATGCGCACAGGTCCTTCCTGCGGAACCGCATCGATCAAATTGCGCAAAATGACAGGCTCGCCACGGCTATTCACCACGGTCAGGTCGAGCAGGTCAGCCAGGTTTTTTCGATCTTCCTCGCTCAAACGGACTAAAATGCGATACTCTTTTCCGCCTTCTCGATAATAGGAAGCCTGAGTGCCACCGATGGCGGTTTGCAACGTGTTGCCAATTCGAACGACAGATAAACCCAGATCGGCTGCCTTTTGTCGATCAATTCGGATGATCTGTTCAGGGCTGCCTTCTTCTCGACTGATTTTTGTATCGGTGATGCCTGGCACCTTCTTGACGATCTGTTCCACCCGTTGCGCCAGCTCGTGGGCGACCTTCAGGTCATAGCCTCGAATTTCGAGGTTGATATTATCCCCCTGCGAGCTGCCCATTCTTAAAATAAATAATCCCTGACCCGAACGAGTTCGAATGGTGACGCCTGGCAGCCCCATTAATTTTTTTCTCAAATCATTGGCGATCTGCTCACTGCTCCGCTTGCGATCTTTTTGAGGGACCAGGGTGACACGCACCTCAGCGGTATGCCCTCCTCCAGACGATCCCCAACCGCCGCCAGCCACCCGTGCCAGCATGGAGGTCATTTCCGGCACTTCCTCACGAACGATTCGCTCCACCGTTTGAGCCACTTGATCCACCACTTCCAATCGGCTGCCGACGGCCATTTCCATTGAGACACGCACTTCACCTTCATCTGCCGCAGGCATTAGCTCCACGCCAATAAATCGAACAAGGAAGATCGAAATCACAAATAGCACAGCGACTGTAATCAGAATAACTCTGCGATGTTCCAGCGCCCATTTTAATATTTGACCATATTGTTGCTCCACCTTCCGAAATGTTTCCTCGCTCACAGCGTAAATTTTATGGAGCCAGCCTTCGCCTTTGTAATGCTGGATCGGCTGATAGCGGAGAAAGCGGGAAGCTAACATCGGTATCAAGGTCAAAGCGACGATCAGCGAGCATAACAGCGAAAAGGTCACGACGTACGCCATCTGCTGGAACATGATTCCTGAGATGCCTCGCATGAACACTACGGGAAAAAAGACGACGATCGTGGTGAGCGTGCTGGCGATGATGGCTGATCCGACTTCCGAAGTGCCGATCAGCGCACTGGGGATTGGCTGCTTGCCTTCCTCCCGATGCCGATAGATATTTTCCAGCACCACGATCGAGCAATCCACCAACATGCCAATGCCCAGCGCCAGTCCGCCAAAGGTGATGATATTCAAAGTAAAGCCACCGAAATACATCAGCCCAAATGTGGCAATAATCGAGATGGGAATGGCTGTGGCAATAATGCCTGTGCTGGATAGATTTCTAAGGAAGAGAAACAAAATGAGAATGGCTAAAATGCCGCCGATCAGGGTGGACTGTCCCACGTTACTGATCGACCGTTTGATGTAAACCGAAGTATCCATCAGCGGAATCATCTTGATTTGCGGAATATCCTGATTGATTTTTTTCAATTCGGCATGAACCGCCTCGGCTACGGCAACGGTGTTGGCGCCTGACTGTTTGTTGACCGAAATTCTCAAACCTTCCTTGCCATCAATCCTGGTGAAGTCTCTGACCTCCTGCCAGGAATCATCGACATTTGCAACGTCTCGGATCAAGATCGGCGTGCCATCCCGAATCGTAATCACCGTCTTTTCAATTTCATCCAGGGAACGATATTCGCCCTGGGTTCGAATCAATACCTCAAGATTGCCTTTTTCATAGAGACCTGCAGGGATGTTTCGATTCTCATTCCGTAACGCCGCAATGACTTCTTCGGTCGAAAGCCCCAAAGCTTTGAGCTGCGCCGATTTGAGATTGATATGAATCTCCCGATTGAGACCGCCCCGAATATCGATGGCTGCCACGCCAGGAACCCGCTCCAGCCGATATTTGACCTGATCCTCAACCAGTTGCCGCAAATCCAATGGATTCATATTGCTCGAAAGACCGATCATCATAATGGGAAAAGCGGAGAGATCGAATTTGCGGATCATGGGACGCTCGATATCTTCAGGCAGCCGACCCATAACTCGGTCAATACGGTCTCGGATATCGTTGGCAGCGACATCCAGATCCGTGCCCCAGGCAAAAGAAACTCGAACCGAGCTGGTTCCCTCGGTAGAGCTGGAAGTAATTTCTTCCACGCCCTGCACCGCAGCCAGCGCTTCTTCAATGGGTCTTGAAATCAGTTCTTCCATCTCCTGAGGACCGACATTGCTGTAGCTGGTGATCACCGAGACGGTAGGAAAGGTGACCTCTGGCATTAGATCGATCGACAGCCGCCAGAACGATACGATGCCGAGCGTGATGATAATCAAAAAAATAATCGTGGTTAATATGGGACGTTTGACAGATCCCTGAGCGATATTCATAAATGGATTTCCTTTCGATTGAACTTGGTATTACTTTCAAAGATAAGTTCTGCTATTAATAATGAGAGGGAGTAATGGAGTATTGGAGTGTAATTGCACGACTTATTCAGAGCTAATTCAAACATCCCCCCTTGCCCCATAGCCGTCAGTTTAAGGAGTTTCGATACACGTTTTCATTGACAATTTACAATTGACCATTGTCAATTGACAATTTTTTTGTGTGCCTAAGAGAAATTACGCAATTAATTGTCAATTGAGAATTGACAATTGTTAACGATAATAAATCATTTTTTCTCTTAGCCTGACGGCTATGCCCCTTGCCCCCGTTTGAAGGGGGATTTAGGGGGATGTTAAAATTGAATACACCTGTTCATTTTGGCTCATCTATGAATTTGGGAAATAGCTCAGTGCTCCAGAACTCCATCACTCCACAACTCCAACACTCCCTCACTCCTTTTTTCCTTTTCGCATTGATTTCTCTAAATTCTTTCCTGGCAATATGACTGGACTTCCATCTTCCAACAAATGCTGTCCCAGTGTGACCACCAGTCCCTTGATTTCAGGGGAAATGATTTCGGTTTTTTCTGACGTCACAATTCCGATGCGTACACGAATATAGTTAGCCACTACCGCACTATCAGCGATGACGAAAACTCCACTCTCGCCTGCCCGACTCACCACGGCACGACTCGGAACGACCTGGGCGCTATTTTTTTGCGCCAGCACCACGCTTAATTTAGTGAACATGCCTGGTTTTAACGCCAACGAATCGTTGGTAACTTCCACTTCCATTTTTGCCACCCGAGATGCTTCCTGCAGCATCGGGGCAATTCGAGCGACTTTACCAGCGAATCGTTTGGTCGGATAGGCATCGACTTGCACCTCGGCAGTTTGTCCAATTTTTATTCGTCCATAAATGCGCTCGATAACCGTCGTTTGAACGATGACCGTGTCGATCCCAATGATCGAAACAACAGGCGCATTGGGCGCCAACAAGCTGCCTTCGTCAACATAGCGTTCACCAATGAAGCCTGGCTCGGTCGTAACCAGGGCGGTGTAGCTCAACCGAATATTGGCAGATTTCAATGCCGCCTCTCGCTGTTCCACCTGGGCGTTCGCCAATTCCAGCCTGGATTGTTGAGCGGTAAAATTGGTCTGCGCCGCATCCAATTCTGCTGGCGAAGCGATCCCTTTTTCCTGCAACGACTGCACTCGCTCTAAATCTTGTTTGGCTAATGCAAATTGACTGGTGGCTTCTCGCAGCGATGCCTGGGCGATTCTCAAATTTGCTTCGGCTTCTCGCACTGCCTGCTGATATTCCGAATCATCAATGCGTGCCACGACCTCGCCCTTTCTCACCCAATCGCCGATCCGTTTTTTAATTTGAACCACCCTGCCAGCAACTTTTGGTGCGAGGATATATTGATAAATTGGAGTAACCGTCCCTGTGAAAGTCTCCGTATCTTGAATTGATCCATACCTGACGCTATCGACTTCCACTGCAACTGGTGGTCGTGCCAATCGATTTGATTCTCCCCCAGCATCTTTGGTGACTAACAGGATAATACGCCAGAGCAGCACTACCAGAAATATCGCACCTACAATAATAAAAATTTGCTTCTTTTTCATTTGATTCATTTTCCTTGATCATTGACAATTCTTGATGAATTGATTTTCTTCAAAAAATTTTTCTCCAACGGATTGAAGAACCCAACTGATATTTCTGATACTATTTCTTTACAAGAAAATTTAGCAAGCTGTTGCTTCTGAAATCCGAATTCTAAAATCAGAGATCAAACTATCCGTTGGATAGATACTCATTAAGGGTTGAAATGTAACTCTGTTTATTCATTGCGAGGAGCGAAGCTGAAAGTCCGCCTCTGGAGGGTGACGAAGCCAGAGGCGCATTTGCGACTTCGCTTCACTCGCAATGACATTTTTGAACCATGTTGCATAATAAACCTTAACGAGTATAGCTATTAATTATTCGACCCAAATAGATACAAAACTTTTTGAAGTGAGGTGCAGCTATGAAATTTCAACATGTTGTAAAATTCATTGCAATTGCCGTTGTTCTATTAGCTCTTTCTGTTCCTGTTAAGGCCCAATATACGGCAAACAACCTATTTACTTTTCTTCAGGAGACCTATAACCGACACGATACGAAGCTTAACGATTTTCTGATTGTCGAGTTAAATCAATTCGTGCAGACTTTTGCTGATAGTGGTCATGCTGTAGATGCCTCCTATTTGTTGGCAAAGGTTTGGGATGAGAAAGGCAAGCGACATGAAGCGCTTGCCGCGGCTTATAAAAC
>JALOPY010000707.1 GCA_025453735.1 bacterium
GACGCGTTCCAGCCCACACCACCACAAAATTTCCATTGCACCAATCCCACCGCTTATGGTCAGCATCCGCATTTTGAATGGTCGGCTCCAGAGGAACCAGAGGACGCTACTTTCAAATATAAAATTTACCGAAAAGAAGGAGCCTATTCCTTTGCGCTGGTCGCCTCAGGTTTTACCGATCAATCCTGGACCGATCTAGAAGTCAATATCGAGCCCAAAACAACTGGCATTCAGTTCACTTATTATGCGAAAGCATATACTGACCAATCACCCGACTCTGATCCCTCCGAAACTGCCATTATCTACGGCCTTTATGTCCAGAAGAGCAGGCCAGAAAATTCAGTGTACGATTGCTCGGACGGGGCAACTAACTGCTTGCCGACTATTTTTAATTTAGAAGCATACCCGAATCCATTCAATCCGAACACCACGATCCGTTATGCCTTGCCAACAGTTTCCCATGTGACGTTGAAGATTTTCAACTTGAGAGGTGAATTGGTGAAAACATTGGTGGATGGCACCCGGGCTGCCAATCGTTACCAGGTGGTCTGGAACGGCGAGAATGAATCCGGCGCCAAAGTGGCGGCGGGCATTTATCTCTATCAATTGAAGACAGATAATTACAGTCAAATCAAACGAATGATTTTCATCAAATAGATTTTAACGCCAAAACCTATGAATAACAGACCGGCGGCACATAGGTGATAATTAACAAGGCAACGAGATAAATTAAAAGGAATGGCAATGCAGCGACATAAAGCTTCAAAATCGGTTTTTCAAATCTAAAGCTTGAGATAAATAAATTCAGTCCCACGGGCGGGGTGAAATAGCCGATTTCTAAATTGGCGAGAAAGATCACTCCGAGGTGGACCGGATCAACGCCGAATTCCTTAGCGATGGGAACGATCAGCGGCACCACCACGATGATCGCTGAAAACATATCCATCATGCAGCCTACGATGAGTAATAAAATATTGAGCATGATCAGAAAGACAATCTTACTGCTGATGAAATTCTGCATGAAGCTTAAAATTTTCATCGGGACTTGTTCGTCGATGAGGTAATTGGTGAGCCCCAGCGCGGCGCCTAAAATGACCAGAATTCCCCCGACCAACACCATACTTTCTTTCATGATACGTGGGACATCCTTGAATAGACTGAGATCACGATGGACAAATACTTCGATGATGAGGACATAGAAAGCGGTGATTGCCGCTGCTTCAGTTGCCGTGAAAATTCCGCCATAGATGCCACCGATGATGATGAACGGCAGCGGGATTTCCCAAATAGCAGCTTTCAACGCGAGCAATAAATTTTTCCAGTGGAACGATGTCTTCGGAATTTTCGCAACGACTCCTGTGCGGATGCTGTAAATGGAAAGCAACAGGATGAGCAAAAAGCCGGGGATAATTCCCGCCAGGAATAATTGATCGATATTAATTTTAGCAACTATTGCATAAAGAATGATCGGCAGGCTGGGCGGAAATAATAATCCTAAACTGCCTGATGAAGTCAAAAGTCCCAAAGAAAAATTTTCAGCGTAGCCTTCTTTTCTGAGAATCGGGTAGAGCAAACCGCCGATGGCGACAATGGTTACGCCAGATGCACCCGTGAATGCCGTGAAAAAAGCGCAGGTAACCAGCGCCACAATTGCCAGTCCGCCGGGCAGCCAGCCGAATAGCGCGTTGGATAAATTGACCAGTCTTTTGGGCGACTTGCTTTCAGCTAAAATGTAACCCGCAAATGTGAAGAGCGGGATGGCAATCAAGGTTGGGGCGCTAGCTAAGCGATACATTTCCACGATGACAGCAGAGGTATCAATGCCGAGAAAATGAAAGCTCAATAAAGCAATGGCAGCGATAATCGAAAAAAGCGGCGCGCCCAATAATGCCAGCAGAATTAAAATTAATGCCAGAATAATCGTCGTCATCCCTGCTCCTTTTGATCTGAAAACCTCTGATTGAATAAATTTTCAAGGGCATGCAGGAGAAAGCGAAGCATCATGAAACCGAAACCGATGGCGATGATGATCTGAAAAATCCAAACCGGAATTTCGGCAAATAACGTGCTGCCGGATCGTTGTTCGGATTTAAGAAATGTTATCGACGCTCTCATTAAAAAATAACAGACTGCTGCAGCGAAAAGATTGATGATAATGGCAGCTACTCGTTTCGCTGGTGTTGAGAGCAATCGGGAAAGCGCATCGATATTGATATGTCGGCTTTCTTTCGTTGCCAGCGATGCGCCAATAAAAGCAATCCAGAGAACTAAATGGCGCAAAAAAGTATCGCCCCAGAGAATCGAGGTCGAAAAGAAATTTCTCAGAATCACTTGCACGAAGGCAAGCAAAATCATAGTGATCAGGATAGTGATGAGAAAGACGGTTTCGATTTTGGCGAGGATATTATTGATTGAATTAATGATTTTCATGGTATTAAAATATTTTTTTTCCAACGGATAGAAAAATCCAACGGATGGAATTCTAAATTATAAACATCAAACACCACATAGTTATCAAATCTCAAATTTTAATGATCCGGACTGTTTGGAGATTAATTATTGATTATTGG
>JALOPY010000115.1 GCA_025453735.1 bacterium
CTCCAAATGGATCATGACCCACATGTTCCAGATCATGTTGTTCAGCTTTATCGGATGGACAGTGATCTGGCAAATTTTGATCTCATTCACAAAAATTAATGTGCTGAAAATTATCGTTCTGATGGGCACTTTTGCATTAGCATTAGCATTTGCAGCAAATGATCTGGTGAACTTTATTGGCGCTCCTCTGGCAGGCTTGGGCGCTTATCGAATTTCTCTCGACAATCCGGGCAGCAATCCGCTATCGCTCGCGATGGAAGCATTGCGCAACCCAGCGCGTGCGAATACCTTAATTCTATTAGCAGCAGGAGCCATAATGGTCGCAACCCTCTGGTTTTCCCGCAAAGCCCGTACCGTGACCAAAACGGAAGTCAGCCTAGGACGACAGGAGGAAGGAATTGAAAGATTTGAATCGTCGGCCCTTTCCCGTGGTATTGTTCGGATGAGCATTTCTCTTTTTGAGATTGTTCAAAAAGTAACGCCGAAAAGCATTCAGGAGAAAATTAGCAGGCGAATCGATCCTGATAAGTTTAAGCCTAAAAGGGTCAAAAATGAAGACCCGCCTGCATTTGATTTGCTTCGCGCTGCCGTCAATCTCATGGTTTCCAGCGCGCTGATTTCGTTTGGGACATCTTTAAAGCTGCCGCTCTCTACCACATTCGTCACGTTTATGGTCGCCATGTCAACTTCGCTATCTGACAAAGCCTGGGGGAGAGAAAGCGCAGTCTATCGAGTGAATGGCGTCCTGACTGTGATCGGCGGCTGGTTCTTTACTGCTTTCATGGCATTCAGCGCCTGCTTTATCTTTGCATTGTTTATTTATTTCGTGAAATTACCCGCTATCATTATTTTACTTGCCTTCGGGCTCTACTTTTTGCTTCGAACCTCGAGAGTTCATAAGAAGCGAGAAACAGAATTTAAGCGCCGTGAAATTGAAATGGATATTGAAGCCACCGGTATCGATTCAGTTACTCGTATCAGGCATAAACTTGGCAAATTCCTTGCCGGCGTTGGTGAGTCTGTGGAATGCTGTTACGATGGATTGATTCATGCGAAGCGAAATAAATTGAAACAGACTGTCAAAAAGGTGGAGGCTTTTGTCGTCGATAGCGAGGAAATTATAGGAGATATTATTAAATGTATCAAAACATCACCTGACTATGATTCAGATACCGCGCCTCGTTATTCACGGAAAATCGGAGCAATCCAGATTATCAATGCAAATTTGAGCTCGTTAGCCAGCAAGTGTTTTATTCACATCGATAATAATCACAAAGCTCCTGACAATGTCCAGGCTTTGGAATTTATTGAAGTCAATAAGCTCTTTGCAAAAGTAATTCAGGATGCTTTGCGGGTGTTCGAGGATAAAAAAACTGACTCGCTCAAAAGCATCACAAAATCTCTCTCAAATTTAAAAACCACCATTCAATTGCATGACAAAAACCAGATGAAACGAATTAAGGCAGGAAAAATAAAAGCTCGACAGAGCCTGCTGTTTGTCAGCACATTATCCCGGGTCGAAAGGATCGCTGAACAGGTATTCAATCTCGCGAAGCTATTTGAAACATCCGATGAAGGAGAAGTTGTTGAATAGAGAATTGCACCATTATAGCTGACAAAATGAACATAGCTCTGCAAATCGAAGATGCACCGTTTTTTGCCTGTCCGCCATTTGTTTTAGGCGGAGAGCATTGATTAATGAAGCAATTCCCCTACAACGAGAAGCGGATGAAGCGGAGTTTTATGCTCATTAAGGTTTAGAATTTCATACTGATTCCATCGCTCGGAGCAATGGAATCAGTACTGCAATTTGCTTTTCTGCTGAAAAATTAAACCTAAACGAGTATATAATCGCCAAATAATATCTCCAAAAAATTCTCTGTGAAACTCTGTTAACTCAGTTATTCCTTGTAAGGTTTTTTTGAAGTATTTTTTACATAAACTTTGAAATTCCGATACAATAAATAATTGAATTGATTTCGATGGCGCGAAGCTGCTAATTGAAAATCGAAAGATAATGTACAAAAAAAATAAACCAGAGTTTTCAAACCAACTCTGGCTCTTTTTTAGCAAATTGGATCTTTGTTTTTCAAAATATAAAAATCGTCACTCCGGCGCTGATACTTAAATTATTCCATTTTTTTTCACCCCATAATCGTTGCGACTGCTTATCATCCCAATCGTTGGCGCTAACTTGTAAAAAAGTCTGTCGCACTTCAACATCGAGCGTACCAAAATTTCCCAGCGCAAACCGTAATCCTCCCAATGCATGATAGCCAATTTTTGTTTGGCTGAGCAAGCTCACATTATCGATTTCAGTTTCCTGATATTTTTCCGCTTCTTCATCCCAATAGCGATCCGTTGTTTTTCGACTTGCCGAGAGAAAGTGGATTTGCGCGCCGCCGCCAAAATAAACCGTTGTCATCTCGCCAAAAGGTTTGAAATGAAACGAGCCAGTTATCGCCGGAAAATGATCCCTGATTTTATCCTGAATCGTTCTTCGTTCCGTCGC
The DNA here is from genome assembly GCA_025453735.1 of bacterium. Lineage (GTDB taxonomy): Bacteria > Zhuqueibacterota > Zhuqueibacteria > Thermofontimicrobiales > Thermofontimicrobiaceae > JALOPY01. The sequence goes on from JALOPY010000115.1 coordinate 2,513, forward strand.
TGGATCAGGATTAAGTATCACGGAATCTTTCATTGGGGTATAAAAACTTGCAGCATAGCCGACTTCAACCTGGAAACCAGGAATATAAGCTTCTAATGAATACCTCAAAAACGCCCTCCCGAATGCACCATTGGTCAACTCATTCTGCCCCAATCCGGCATTTAACCCGATGGAAATGACCGGATAATCAATTGCGCAGAGCATGGTTGAGCTGATCGAAAGAAAAACGAGCATCACAATGAATGAGAAAAGAGATAACCGCTGCATTAAACTTTGCTCCTCGATTTTTTTATATACCCAGCGCACTTAAGTGCAATTATTTTTCACAAGGAGACACGGAGATCACAGAGCAAACACGGAGAAAAAACTTCTCCCCGAACCTACGTTTGCTCTGTGCCTCATTGTCAAAGAATGATTTTTATTATTTTGCAAATTTACTAATGTAACTTTTAAAAAAAAAATTTTCCCCCTTTCAAAGGTTTTAAACTTATTAAAGGGGACTTCTTGCAAAAAAATGCAAGATTAATCTGGTACTAAAATAAAGCGAATTGGTTTTCGGATGTGAAAAGGATGATCCTTGCGAATGCTCGGAGTCTTCGCAAGGATTTAAATCCGAAAACCACTTTTTGTTGAGTATATCGAGATTTCTGAGTCTAAAATGGAGAAACCAAATCAAGAATTTTTGACGCTGCGTCGGCGGTTAGCGACTCGATTGCCTGATTGACTAACGATTCTAGATTCTTCGGCTCCTTTGATGCTTTTAGCTTCTGTCGCTCGGAATAGGGGAGATGCTGGACAAAATTTTCCGGACACACAATCCATTCTGCAGCATCAGCCGCCTGCCTGTTTATAGACTCGTTAGCTAAGATCGCGCCCGTTTCAACGCTGATCAAACGATAATTGATATTCACTTCCACGTTGTTGCTGACTTCAAAAGCAGTGTAGCTGAATGGCTCTTTTTTGGTGCGCTGTACGCCTTTGGGATCACGGTAGCTTTTATCGTAATATCCGGTTAAGGTTCGCCTCGTTGGCTGGGTTTTTTGGTGGCTGACAAGCGTCACTGAGCCGACAACGATGGTATTGACCCCGCTGATTTTGCCAACTTCCACAGCAGTTTTTTCATCGAGTGCACCAGTTTGGGACAGGGCTTGCTCTTCAAAAACTTTTTGTAGATTTTCCCGATCGAGAAATTGCACGAATTCCGAGCGCCTGGGCAACGCACGGGATAAGATCGTTTGCGAGACAATAGCACCAAATTTTTGATCCAGCTTTGACGATGAAAATGGAAAGACCGCTAACCTAACCGTCAGTTTTTCTTTCGCGTCAGAAAATAATTGTGCAGCCATCGAATTATCCGGACCATAATTCAATGATTGCTTTGATAGGTTGTACGCATTTTTATAATCGCCGGAATCAAAATAATTTTGACCCTGATTCAAGTATGAGTTTGATAACTGAGATTTGATCTGATTCACCTGGTGTCGCACATCGAGAAAATCGGGAACATAGCTTGCTGTTTGATCGAACACCGATAAGGCGGTCTCCAAATTTCCCTGGCTAACAAGGTCTTTGGCTTGTTGATAGGTTTTTGCCGCTAACTTTTGCCTGGTATCGATTACAAGCTGATCCGTGTCCTTAAAATGGCGCGTATAAGATTCGATTTCATTGAATTTTTCGAGGGCTTCCAAATAATCGCCATTTTGATAAAACTGTTTGGCTTTGGCATAAATCTCTTCGGCGCGATTGAATTTTGATTGCTCGCGTTTCGACTGCAAATAGTCCAATTCATTTTTAGTTGGGAAATTTGTTCCCACAATGCTGGCAGCTTCGGCAAGTATTTGACGCCCCTCTTCAGCAAGTCGGACTACTGCCATCCAATTATTCAGGTTTTCAAAATGGGTGATCTGCTGCTGCAGATCATTATAGTAATTTTTGGATGCCTGATTTAAAATATCGATTGCGGAGCGATCATTGGGATTGGAAGCTAAGTGTTTCAAAGCGAATTTGAGGGCTAAATGATAACGCTGGTCACGCTGGGCGCGAATCGCTTTCATTTTGTATGGCGCGCAATTTTGCAGGAAAACAATCATAGCGAATAACAAGCAACATAGAATTATTGATCGCTTCATAACCTGGTTCCCAAAGACATTATTTTTATTCTTAGCTAAAATATTTTTCATTTTTGAAAGAAGACGTTATCACGTTTTTTAAGCCAGAAGAAATATTTTTCGAGAAAGATCATCGTGGATATGTATTCGCTTATTACCGTGCAGCTAAAGGACGTGAATTAAATTACTTTCCCATTTGCGAATGATCTTTTTTCATAGAAAGGCAAGATTGATTTGTTAAATGAGGAACTTATTTAATTCACAGTCCTAAATAAAATTGAACATGAAAGGCTCATTTAAAATGAGCCTTTTTTCTTATGTTAGACAACCTTTGTCACTTTTCCAGATCTCAAGCAGCGAGTGCAAACATAAGTACTTTTCACACTGCCATCGACAGAAATTTTTGTCTTATGAACATTGGGATTAAAACGACGCTTACTGATATTGTGCGCATGACTGACTTTGCTTCCAACTTGAGGCTTCTTCCCACAAACAGAACAAATTTTTGACATAGAAAACTCCCTTATAAAATAATAATAAGATCATTCGTTTTTGCAAATTTTTAACGCTGTTGATTATACGAAATTTAATTAAAAAAATCAAGGAAAAATTATCCATTGTATAAAGAAAATATATCTTGACTTTTTTCATTGTTATTCCTATATTTTTCCAGCCAGATGAATTCATTATTCATATTTATTGGCGCTACTGGTGCGAAACGCTCACGCGAAACAAACCAGGTTGTTTTTGCAGCAGGGACTGGCAGTTGAATTAAAATTTCACAAGCTATTTTTCTCGCTGGTCAGGAGAAAATCTAAAACTTTTGGCAATTTTGGACGTCAATAATTTGTCGCAACAAAGCTGCAAACTTATTCATAAAGAATTCATTAATTGGAAAGGAAACGGAATGAGAAGATCAACACTTTTTAGCTTGAGTCTGCTACTGGCGATGTACTTGATCGCAACAACAGTATCCGCCCAGAATCCAAATCCGTTTGGAAACAACGGTTCTTTCACTGGCGCGCTTGGCATGACAGTGATTGACGACCAGACTTTTTTTACGATCAATCTCCGGCCTGATATTGCCCTCGGGAAATTCGGGTTAGGCTTGAATGTCAATTTGCTCTACAACACCGAAAACGGGGCGATCCGCGGCGAAGACTGGAACGAAAGCTATGACTGGGCGAGATTGATCCGCTACGTCCGCTACGGTCAGAAACGGGATAAGTTTTACACTCGCGTCGGGACATTGGATGCTGCTCGATTGGGGCATGGATTCATTATGAATTATTATACCAACGAAGCCAGTTTTGATAAAAGGAAAATCGGGCTGGAGTTGGATATCGATTTTGGGACATTCGGTTTTGAATCTGTGACCAACAACATGGGCAGATTTGAAATTTTCGGAGGGCGAGCTTATGCCCGGCCGTTGCGTCCATATCTCGATATTCCAATCATCAAAAATATCACATTCGGCGCGTCCTACGTTACGGATGTTGATCCCGATGCAGTACGGAACACGAATGATGCAGTGTCGGCTTATGGCTTGGATGTCGAGCTGCCGCTAATCACGATCCCAATGCTCAATACGTTTGCTTATGTCGATTGGGCGAAAATCAATAATTATGGCGCAGGCACAGCGCTTGGCGTCGAAGCCAATTTAAAGATCGTGGCTGGGATTGCCGAAGTGTCAGCAAAATTAGAACGAAGACTTCTGGGCAAGGAATTTTTGCCCGCTTATTTCGACGCTTTTTATGAAATTCAGCGGTACGAGCCACTTGAAGGAGGCACAACTTTTCGGAAAGACTCAAGCCTGCCGCTTATTCAGGATGAGACAAAAGGCATTTTCGGAGAGCTGGCCGGGCATGTGTTGAATACGATTCGCCTGGTCGGAAATTTTCAACGGCTTGACCAGACGCCCAATAGTGGAATGTTACATATTGCGGCTGACTCGGGCGATAAAATTCCGGTGCTGGCTTTGCAAGCTGCTTACGACAAAATGGGAATTGAGACATTGAATGATGCGTTCACGCTGGACGACCGCTCCATTGCCCGTGTCGGAATCGGCTATAAAGTGAAGCCCTATTTAATGCTGTTCATGGATTACATCCATACCTTTCAATTTGATGAAGAAAAAAATGCCTATAAAGCCCAAAAGCGATTTTCTCCGCGAATCGCTTTTGTGTATAATTTCGGATTATAATTTCTAAATAAATTGCAGCATGAGCAAAAATTCCCCGGCAGTCTTAGTGATTGCCGGGATATTTTTTAATATGCCTTTGGCCTTAGTTTTATATCACGCTAAGCCGCAAAGTCGCTAAGAGACATGAATTAACTAACTGTCCCTTTTACGAATGACCCTTCGCTGCTTTAGGAATAATCAAGGTTAATGAAATAATAATAGCAATGCTTTGACTTTCACAAGTTTGAAAATGTTGCGCAACAGTTTTTTTTAACCAGCAAGGTTATTTCGAGTTCTTTTTGATGAGTAACAGGCAAATTATAAAAAACACGACTCGGCTATTCAAAACAATAGTCGATAGTGTTCTGAATATTTT
>JALOPY010000708.1 GCA_025453735.1 bacterium
GTAATCTTAACTCGTTCAGCCATACTCTAATCCAGCAAAATTATCAGAAAAGTGAATGTGACCGTCACCTCGCAGGTGACGGTCACATTTCAAAAATATAAAATTTTTCCCTTAGAAACAACTAATTATTTGACTCTTTAATTTTTATTTTCTATATTTAAGCGACGAAAAGGCAAACGCCTGAACCCCATTTTAGGAGCAATTCCAATGGATATTCTCGAAGATCCAGTCGCCGTTCTCCAAAAATACCTTCAAATCAATACGACTGACAGCAAAAATGATCGGGAAGCGTGCCATTTCTGGTCATCGATCTTTTCTCATTATCAAGTCAAAAATCAGATGATTCATATCGAGGACTATCATAATTTTGAGACACACACTGATCAACCAGGCGAGGAGAAAATATTGCTCCAGAATCACCTGGATGTCGTGCCAGCCAATCAGGAAAATTGGGATTTCGATCCGTTCAGCGGTCATATTGAAGGGGATTATCTCTATGGTCGGGGCGCCCTGGATATGAAATCCATCGGCGTGGTTCAGGCGTATGCCATGCTCAAATTGGTCCAGGAAAATCATCCTCGTAAACACTTGATCAAATTTTGTTCGTTGGTTCAGGAAGAGACCACGTCAGAATTTGGCGCCAGGTTTTATGTCAAACACCTGGAAAAACAAAGCTATAAAAATTTGATTGTGCTCGGCGAAGGCGGCTTTGGCGTTAAGCTCCCTGATATTTTTGATGGAAACTTGTTTCTCTACGAATCCGAACAAAAAGGACTGTTATGGCTTTCCATTTCCGTTCATTCCAAAGGCGGGCATGGCTCGATCAGCGGCATAAGGAAAAACGCTAACCCCGTGTTGCGAGCAGCAAAAGTAGCTGAAAAACTGAGCAGCTATCGCTTTCCCATTAAAATTGAAAAATCGGTTCAAGTTTTCATCAAACACTTATTGGCAACAAGCCATAATAAGCTGATCAAGTCGCTGAATTTTTTGCCAGGTTTTGAAGCGTTTTTGTTCAGAACAAAATTTGGAAGCACGTTGCTGAATCGAATTATCACCCAAGCAACAGGTATTCCCGACATGTTTCGCACATCATTGAATGTGACCAATATTTCCACTGATAAAGTTGCAGGCATCGAAGAAAAACGATCCTTGCCGCTGTTCAGTCTCAGACGGATTTTGGGGCAGCCGCCCAAACGGAAAATCAATCCCATCACCCGATTCGGGGTGAATGTTATTCCCAGCTATGCAACGATCACCTGCGACATTCGATTTAATTCGATTTATAATGTGGAATCAGTCGTAGAGATCATTCAAAAAATCATTCCAAAAGATGCTGAGCTGCGGATCATCAATTCTCAGGAGTTTTCTTCATCTGATTACAGACTCATCCACGAGCCGATTCAATCGGAATTGGAAAAATTTTATGAAAATGCTTTTTTGATCTCTCCTTTTTTATTTCTCGCCAGCTCGGATAATTACTTCTTTCGGGCGCAGGGACATCAATCATTTGGCATGATGCCGATTGTCGTCCCATTAGATGAGCTACAACGGATTCACGGGTACAGCATATTGCTTGAATTATCTTGTCCTGTTTTTTTTGCTTATAAGCATATAGAATAGCTGAAATTTTTGCTTACAGGCAAAAATAACTTGATTGTTTATCTTTAAATCATTATCATTTCATTGGCATATAAAAATTAAAGCAACTACTCAGGTTCAGGGCTTAAAAGTTTCCGATTCAAGGTTTAAGATGAATAAAAATTGAGATATTTTCAAATAATAGTAGAATACATTTGATTATTCATCATTGAGTCCACTCTAGAAACCAATTTTTAGGCATCGTCATTGAGAGCGGAGTGAAACGGAGCAAAGTCAAAGATGCGCTTCTGGCGTGCAATCCTATCTGCTAGTTATGATTGATTTGGCATAAAGCGCCTTGCAATGACTGCTAGTCATAAATTTTTGTGATTTTTAACCTTCTTAGAGTAGACTCATCAATATAAAAAGAATAAAGAACAACCTGTTTTCAACTGTGCACCCAGAACGATGAATATAGCAGCCTGAGCAGTTACAAATTAAAAATGATAAGGATTTGAATTATGTTGAGAGATAGGCACTTAACTAAAAACATCCTGCACGATCTCGCTGAAAAAATGGTATTCATTGGCGGAGCCAGGCAAATCGGAAAAACCACGCTGGCGAAAGAACTCATCGCTCCTCATTTCAAGGAATTTGCCTATTTTAACTGGGATGTTCGATCGGATCGCAAAAAAATTATGGATTCAGAATATCCTGGTTCAGCAGAGCTGCTCATTTTTGATGAAATCCATAAATATCGAAAATGGAAAACCTTGATAAAAGGTGAATACGATGCTCACAAAGAAAGATATAAATTCTTGATTACTGGTAGTGCACGATTGAATATCTATCGCAAAGGCGGTGATTCTTTACAGGGAAGGTATCATTATTACACGCTTCATCCGTTTAGTTTGGCAGAAATATTAAATATTAATAGTAACATTGAAATTTTTAAAGAACCTCCCATTTCATCTGCTGATCATTTTAATGATCTGAAGACATTAGAGCATTTCGGTGGCTTTCCAGAAATATTTTTAAAACAGGATGATCGATCGCTGCGCCGATGGCACAATGAAAAAATTGAGCGGCTGTTTCGTGAGGATATCAGGGATGTTGAAGCAATCAGAGACATCGGGAATATGCAGTTATTAAGTGATATTTTGCCATCGAAAGTTGGATCATTGCTATCAGTGAATTCGATTCGGGAAGACCTGGAAGTCAGCCACCGGGCAATTTCCAATTGGATCAATATTCTGGAGCAGTTTTATTACCATTTTCGTATCTATCCATTCCAGAAACAGATCATTCGATCGATTAAAAAGGATCCAAAACTTTACTTATTTGATTGGTCAGAAGTTGAAGATGAGGGAGCGAGATTTGAGAATCTAATCGCTTCGCATCTTTTGAAGTTAGTACAATTTTTAAAAGAGTATGAGGGCTATAAAACCAATTTGTTCTATCTCAGAAATGTGGATAAAAAGGAAGTGGATTTTTTGGTGACTGTCGATGATAAACCCTGGTTTTGTGTTGAAGCCAAATTAAATGATACAGCTCCATCACCGTCACTGTTTTATTTCAAGGAACGACTGAATATTCCTTATGGTTATCAGGTCATCAAGAAACAAAACATAGATATTTTCAAAGACAGCGTGAGAATCATCTCTGCTGATCGATTTTTGGCAGGTCTTATTTAATCATCTTTTTAAAAAAAGTGAGCTATCAAAAAGAACCGAAGGAGCAATACCATGTCCGAAAACATCATCGAAAAATTCCAAACCGAACGAGAGCGATTGAACGAAATCGTGATGAAATATGCCCAA
>JALOPY010000709.1 GCA_025453735.1 bacterium
GAACTCTTGCTTGACTTTGCTGAAATATTTCAGTATATTTTCAGTGACAAAAAATGTTTTCAGAACTGGCTCAAATTTTTTGTTCACATTAATCGATCTGAAAAATCAATGTATTCATCTCACTTTTTGAATGAGGCAAAAAAATGAATGCTGACCATGTTCACCAATCACTGTTGCGATGGGGTTTAATGAATTCGAATTTGCGTCCCATCGTTCCTCTTTTTTTGTTCATCATCGTTTTCATGCTAATAAATTTTGCCTGCCAGCCATCGAGGCAGTCGGTGAAAATTACTGAATTTTCTCCGGTAGGTGAAGTGCAGCAATCAACGAATTTTACGATTGCATTTTCACAGGAAGTGGTCGATGATTCGCTGGTCAATGTCTGGCTGGATCAGACGCCGATCAGTTTTAATCCTCCGATTCCTGGCAAAGCGCAGTGGATCGACCGGAGCAAAATTCGCTTTTATCCGGATGTGCTGTTGCAGCCTGCGACAGAATACACAGCAGAGATTTCACACCGATTGGTTTCGCCTTATGGCTTTTCGCTGGCTGGTGAGCGTGCTTTCAAATTTTCCACTCCGCAATTCACGGTCAATAGTGCGTCATTGAATTTTGAATTCGTGTCAGCCAAGGAAAAAGAGGCGAAGCTATTGGCCACGATCGAGTTCAACTATGACGTGGATCCGGCCGAGGCAATGCGATTTGTCGCCATTCAATACAAAGATGGCGGACAAATTCCCTTCAAATTGATAACGACCAGCCCGGGACGGATCGTCGAGCTGGAAGCTGAGAGCGTGAAGCGAGGCGAGGAAGAAAAGGAAATTTCGTTAAAAATTTCCGAAGGACTGAAACCGATCGGGGGCAATTTGGGACTGTTCGGCGAATTCATCAAGCCCATCATGATGCCGAAGCAGCAGGATTTGAAAGTCGAGCGATTATCGCCGAAAATAGATTGGCCCAAAGAATGGAATATTCAGATCCAATTCAATATGCCTGTCGATTTTCAAAGCGCGGGGCAGTACATCAGCATCGAACCGGCAGTGAAATATAAAATGACGTCATCCCATCATTATATTTCTCTTCGAGGCGACTTCAGTTTGGAAACAACATACCAGGTCAATATTCGAAAGGGATTGCGCGCTATCGATGGCTCGGAATTGAAGCGGGATTTTTCCAGCGCGGTGACGTTCAGAAAGGAAGAAATTCCACCGCAGCTTGGTTTTGTCGGCGATGGATTTTACCTCACCAAAAGCGGCAATTTGAATATCGGACTTTCGACCATCAACCTGGATAAAGCGATTATTGAGATCGATAAAGTGTACGTTAATAATTTGATTTATTTGCTGAATCCGAATGATCTATCGAGCGATGATGGCTATTATTGGTACGACATTCAATCGCTGGGCAAACGCCTGCATGAATCGGAGATCACGATTCAAAACATTGCCAATGAAGAAGTCGTGACGCTGATCAATATCCAGGAGTATTTGAAAGAGGAGCGGATCGGAATTTTCAACATTACCGCGCGCCAGACGGATCGTCGCTGGAACCAGGCATCCAGGTGGGTGTTAGCGACGGACATGGGAATCGTCGCCAAAAAGGCGGGTAATGACCTTTGGGTATGGGTGAATTCGTTGACAAAATTGACGCCCGTCGCCAATGCCGAAGTGAAGCTGATCAGCCAGAACAATCAAATGCTGGCGACAAAACAGACCAGCGCCGAGGGAACCGTTGTTTTTGAATCTTACGAGCAATATGGTGACGCTCTGCTGCCATACCTGATTACTGTTGCTGCGGGCAGCGATTTTTGTTTTCTGGAATTGACGCGTCGGCAAATTGCCACATCTGATTTTGAGGTGGATGGCGCCGCATTTTTGGAGCATGGATATGAAGCATTTCTTTATAATGAGCGCGGCGTCTATCGTCCCGGCGAAACCGCGCATCTGGCAGGAATCGTTCGCGGGGAGAATATGGCCGTTCCGACGCCATTTCCAGTTTTATTTCGTGTGAAAGGACCGGATGAGCGAATCCTCGAAGAACAACGAGCCACGTTGAATGAGCAGGGTGGAGAAAATGATGAAATTGGCAGAACGAATTTTAGTGTGGAAGAATTCGTCCCCGATCGAATGAAAGTGTCCCTGGCGACCGATAAAGATGAATATAAGCCCGGCGAAACGATCGAGATCGATGTGGAAGCCATGACGCTATTCGGTCCGCCGGCTTCGGGCAGACGTGTGCAAGCCGATATTGAAATCGAGTCGTTCACGTTTTCGCCAACGAAATGGACGACATTCACCTTTTATGATGAGAAAAAATCGTTCGAAAAAATCCGCACTGACCTGGAGGATCAGGTGCTGGATGATAAAGGACGCTTTCAATATACGTATGATCTCCCAACAGATTTGGATGTGCCTTCGGCGTTGCGAGGAATTCTTTCGACGACCGTGCTGGAGCCAGGTGGACGCGGCGTCAGCGCATATCGCTCGGTTATCATTCATCCCTATCAGGCT
>JALOPY010000116.1 GCA_025453735.1 bacterium
TTTGTTCGATCTCTGTTCGTGGTTTAACATACGTTGCGTCTGTTGCTAATTTTAAATCATCCGGCTGTGGAAGCGCTTTTCGATCAATTTTACCGCTTTGTGTCAGAGGGAAGGATTCCAGAAAAATAAAAAAAGATGGAATCATGTAATCTGGCAATTTCGTTTTTAGAAATTCCCGAATCTCGCCATTGTCCGGAACAGGCTTGTGATCTTTCGTGATATAAGCAATTAGCTTATTTTCTCCGGAATTGTCCTGTCTCGCCATGACAATAACATTTTCCACCGCGGGGTGCTTCGTTAAATGTGATTCGATTTCTTCCACTTCGATGCGAAAGCCACGGATTTTAACCTGGTGATCAATTCTTCCCAGGAATTCGATATTGCCATCCGGTAAAAAGCGAGCCAGGTCACCAGTTTTGTACATTCGCGCGCCAGATTTGTTGCTGAATGGATCGGGCACAAACTTCACTGCTGTCATTCCCGGGTGATTATGATACCCCCGCGCAAGACAAATTCCACCAATGTGCAATTCACCGGAAACGTTGACAGGAACCGGGTTAAGATACCTGTCTAAAATATAGGAACGAATATTATTCAATGGGCGTCCGATCGGGATATTCCTCGTATCGTTTTTACCGGGATCGACGCGATAAATAGTGGGACCTACCGTGGCTTCGGTTGGTCCATACCCATTATAAAAATTTCGATCTTTTGCCCAGTTGGAAGCAACATCCCAGGGACAACTCTCACCTGCCGAAATGATTCGTTTTAAGCTCGATAATTTTTCCCCTGGTAGAATTGCCAGCATCGAAGGTGGCAAAATTGCAGAATTTATTTGATGCTTTTGAATAAGCTCTACCAGACTCGGAGTGGACAAGATTGTTTCTCTCCGCGCGAGATACAAAGTTCCTCCTGCCATAAGTGTGGTAAAAATCTCTGAAACCGATGCATCAAAACTAAAAGAAGCAAATTGAAGCATTCGCATGTTTTCGTTGACACCCAGCGCCGTGACATGCGCTGTCGCGAAGTTGCATAATCCACGATGTTGTAATAATGTTCCTTTTGGTTTGCCTGTCGATCCCGAGGTGTAAATCATGTAAGCTAAATTGTCTGGAGCAGTGCCGCTGATGGGATTTTCATTGCTTTCTCTCGCGATTTTTTCCCATTCAGCATCGATGTCTATCACGTTGATGTTTTTTGATGGCAGGCTGAGCTCTAAGTTCCTTTGCTTAATTAATATTGAAGCGTTGGAATCGTCCAGCATCAAGGATAATCGTTCTGCCGGATAAGCTGGATCCAGTGGCAAATAAGCTCCACCTGCTTTCAAGACACCCAGTATTTCAACGATCATCTCTGAAGATCGTTCCACAAAAATCGCAACTTTTATATCAGGTTTGACGCCGAGCTTTTTTAAATAATGAGCCAGCTTATTTGCACTCTGGTTCAATTCTCGATAGGTAAGCTGCTTGTCTTCAAAGACAACTGCCAGCGCATCGGGCATCTGTTGAGCTTTTTCTTCAAATAGCTCATGGAAGCATTTGTCAGCACCATCAGATACCTGATTGCCTGCAAAATCTTCGAGTAATTTTTCAATTTCAGGTTTTGGCAGTAAATTTAGCTCCGAAATGTTACGCTCAGAATTATTAGCGATGCTTTCTAATAGTGTTTGAAAGTGCCACAGCATTTGATCAATGGTATTCGAATCGAAAAGATCAGTATTGTAAGTCAACGAAGCTGCCAGGCTATTTTTTGTCTCTGCCAACATCAATGTAAAATCAAACGGGGACAGCGTTTCTTCCAGTTTGAAAGCTTCCAATGGAAGTCCACCCAAATTCATCTGCTCGCCCTCGGAACTGATCGCAAACGATGATAAACCTTCCTCATAAAGCAAATGCGCTCGTTGAAAAACAAACATCACCTGAAACAGCGGCGTCCGGCTGGTATCACGTCGCGGATGCAGCTTTTCAACTAACAAGCCGAATGGATAGCTCTGGTGATCAATTGCCTCAACGACAGTCTTCCGAACCTGGCTTAAAAATTCTGAAAATTTTGGATTGCCTGACAGATCAGATCGGATCGGCAAAGGATTTACAAAATAGCCGACCAGCGGCGCCAGCTCATTGCGACTTCTCCCGGTTGTTGGTGTCCCGACGATCAAATCATCCTGTCCCGAATAGCGCTGGAGCATCACATTAAAAGCTGCCAGCAATGTCATGTACATCGTTGCGCCGTGCTGTTCACTGACTTTTTTCAATTTTTGGATCAATTCAGGGTTAAATTCAATCGTCTTAGAAACGCCGCGAAATGTTTGCACAGCAGGACGAGGTCGATCGGTGGGTAGATTTAAAACTGGCAGCTCGCCAGACAATTTTTCCTTCCAATATCCCCACAATTTTTCACCCTCAGCGCCTTCCAGCATTTCAGAATGCCACCGAACAAAATCACTGTATTGGATCTCGATTGGTGGTAGTTCTGGATTTTCATGTGAAATCAGTGCGGAGTACAAAATCCCAATTTCATTGGCAATGATTGCCTGGGACCACAGATCAGCAACAATATGATGAATGGTTTCGAGCAAAATATGTTCATCGTTTGATTTTGAGAACAAATGAACTCTGAATAGCGGTCCGGTTTCGAGATTAAATTGCATTCGAGTTTCTTTTTCAAGACGTTTTTGAAGATATTCTTCGCTCCAGGCAGACGCATCTTCGTGCTGAAAATCGACGTCGATTGCTTCATGAACTTTTTGGACAGGCTCTCCTTTCACTGCGTGAAATGTTGTTCGCAATGTTGGATGCCGATCAATCAAAGTCTGAAACGCTTGCTTAAGAAGCGGAACATCCACCTCTGAGCGGATTCGCACCGCGTAAAGCAAATTATAAATGCTCTCTGGCGCCATTTGATGTTGAAACCACATCGCACGTTGACCATAAGAAAGCGGGTATTCTAAAATCTTTTCCGATGCTGGAATAATTTTGGAAGTTGCGGTTTCTGGCGCAGTCATTTGTTCGAGCAACTGCTGGCTGATCTGGATGATATTTGGTCCTTCCAGCAAGCTCGCAATCGGGTAATCAACCTCTAATCTTTTTTCAATCTTATTCTTCAATTCAATCGCCATGATCGAATCCAGCCCCAGGTTATTGACCGGCTGATTGATGTCGATGCGATTGATATTCAAGCTCATTACCAGGGCGATCTCTCGTTTTAAATACGATTGCAGCATCCCCAGTTGCTGGCCTGGTTCTGAGTCCAGGATCGTTTGCCTGGTCAGGTTTGGTTGATTTCTTTCTGCAAGAACAGGTGACTGCGTTTTTTCATCCTGAAATTGAGCGGTCTCATCTGCGTTATTTTCTAGTGCAGCGCCTACAATTTTGGGTCTGCCAGTTACAGAACTTTCAACCCAATAGCGCTCCCGCTGAAATGGATAATTTGGAAGTGAAACCAGCACTCGCTGATAATCCCGATCAAAACCAGCCCAATCAATTTCGATTCCATTGACATACAGCATCCCCAGGCTGTTCAGCAGCATCTGCCAATCCGGTTGATCTTGTTTCAACGACGCCAGCCAGATTCCTTTCACATCGGGCAGGCATCTTCTGCCCATGCCGATCATCACCGGATTGGGACCTGGCTCGATGAAAATTTCGCAACCTTGCTCAGCTAACGTTTGCATTCCCGCATGAAATTGCACTGCCTCACGAATGTGTCGCCGCCAATACGAGGCATCAGGAATCGTATTTGCATCAATGATGTTACCTGTTAAATTTGAGATGATCGGAATAGCTGGAGTTTGATAGTGAACCTCGCTAGCAACTTGCTCAAATTCATCGAGTATCGAATCCATCAATGGCGAATGAAACGCATGGGAGACTTTCAACGAACGGGACTCAATTCCCTCGGCTTGAAATTTTTCAACTATCTTTTGGATGACTTCTTTTTTGCCTGAAATAACGATATTATTGTGACCATTCACGCCAGCGATTGAAACGTCCTTTCGATAGGGTTCAATCGTAGTGGATACCTGTTTTTGATCGGCAAAAATGACAGCCATATCCCCATCGTGGGGCAGCGAGCTCATTAATTTTCCTCGTGTGGCAATGAGTTTCAATCCATCTTCGAGACTGAATACGCCAGCAATGCAAGCTGCGACGTACTCGCCCACGCTGTGTCCGATTACATAATTCGGCTCAATTCCCCACGATCGCCATAATTGCGCCAATGCATATTCTATCGAAAAAAGCGCGGGCTGGGTATAAGCAGTCTCATAGATTAACTCGGAGTTTTCGTTCTCTGGAAAAATCACTGTAAGCAATGGCCGCTCCAGGTAATTCTTTGATATCTGATCGCATCGATCCAGCGCCGTTTGGAACGTGGGCTGAGTCTCGTAAAGCGTTCTCCCCATTCCGATATATTGCGATCCCTGTCCCGTAAATAAAAAGGCAATTTTTGATCGTTTCTTATTTTTGCCCTCTCCCCTATTGGCTTCAAAGACAGGTTGACCTTCCGCCAGGGCAGATAATCGCTCCCTCATCTGCTGGACATTTTCAGCCGTAACTGCTAATCGCTGTGCAAAGTGCGACCTTCCGGAATTTGCAGCAAAACAAATATCTGCCAGCGAATCAGATTTGTTCTTTGATAAATAGCCAACATAGAGCTTTATCAATTCATTAAGCGCATTTTCAGTTTTGCCAGATAGTAGAAGAAGATGTAAGGGACGTTCGACTTCGTTATGAACTGGTTGCCGGGCAGGCGCTTCCTCCAGCACGATGTGCGAATTGGTTCCGCCAAAGCCGAAGGAGCTAACTGCTGCAAATCTTCTTTCGCCACCCGATTTCCAAAGACGTCGCTCCGTGGGGATTTCCAGCGGTAATTCATCGAGCAAAATATGCGGATTAATTTTTTTAAAATGCAAATGAGCTGGAATTTCTTCATAATAAAGCGACAGAATCGTTTTGATCAATCCCGCAATGCCCGCCGCTGATTCCAGGTGGCCAATGTTGGTTTTAACTGAGCCGATAAGACAGGGCTTATTTGTCGAGCGATCTTTCATAACCGCAGCCAGCGATTGCACCTCGATTGGATCGCCCAAAATTGTTCCGGTTCCATGCGCTTCGACATAGCCGATTTGTTCAGGCAAAACCCTGGCATTTTTCAATGCCTCTTGAATGACTTCCTGCTGTGCCAATCCATTTGGTGCAGTAATGCCATTGCTTCTGCCATCCTGGTTTATCGCCGATCCCCTGATGACCGCCAAAATCCGATTGCCATCTTTCAGTGCATCCGACAGACGTTTAAGAATAATAATCCCACATCCTTCTCCTCGAACATATCCATCAGCCGATGCATCAAAGGTCTTACAACGCCCCTCGATGGACATCATTCGGGCGTGAGAGAAAATCAGATTGGCTTCGGGAGTCAGAATCAGATTCACGCCGCCAGCCACTGCCAGATTAGATTCCCCATTACGCAGACTTTGAATTGCCAGATGGACGCTCACCAGCGACGATGAACAAGCGGTGTCCACTGCCATGCTTGGACCATGAAAATCGAACCAATACGAAATGCGATTTGCCGCGATACTGAAAGCATTTCCAGTGCCATGATACGCCTCAGGAATTTCAGTCATGTGTTGCAGTTTTGAATAATCATTATTGCTGATGCCGACAAACACTCCGGTTTTGCTTCCAGCCAAATTATTTGGAACCAGCCCAGCATTTTCCAGCGCCTGCCAGGCAATCTCCAACAAAATCCGCTGCTGGGGATCCATTCGCTTCGCTTCACGGGGCGAGATGCTGAAAAAATCAGGATCGAACAAGTCAACTTTGTCAAGGAATCCGCCGGTACGGTTATACATTTTTCCAGGGATTCCTGGAGACGAATCATAATATTCATCAATATTCCATCGATCAGGCGGGACTTCGCCAATGGCATCGACGCCATTTTGCAGCAGGTTCCAGAAGGCATCAACATCATTAGCGCCGGGGAAACGACAGCCAATACCAATGATAGCGATTGGTTCGGATCCAACTGTTGTTGACGCCGTAATTTCCGGAGAAGCTGCAGAAGCAGTCTCGTCCTCAGCTAAATAATTGGCAAGCGACTCAATTGTCGGATAATCCCACACCAGGGTTGGCGATAATTTCTTGCCAAGCCAGACTTCTAAGTCGCCGGCGAGCCCGACTGCCTGGGCAGAATCCAGTCCGAAGCTGACGAACGGCTCACGAATATCGATCTCGTTGATATCGATTTCTAAATTTTCAGCAACCTTTGCAATCAACCAGGTTTCGATCGATGCTACGGTCGCGCTTTTCTTTGTGTTAACAACAGGGACTTCGGTTTTCACCGGTTCGGACACTGGTTTTTCGACCTTGACTTCAGGCTCCGGAGAAATATCGGTTTGAAAATGACCTGAAGCTCTCCATTCGGCTAAGATCTGAAGCTTTCCGTTCAAAAACTCATTTTTTGTTGCACGCCGTTGTATCTTTCCGCTCGACGTTTTTGATATGGAACGAGGCTTAATTAAAGCAACTGCGAAAGCTTGCAATTCATGCGCTTCAGTGACCTGTCGTCGAATACTTCCAATGATTTCATCAGCATCGAGTTTCTTGGGATTGCGCACTTCCACGACAATGATTAACCGTTCTTGATCATCGATATCAACTGAAAAAACCGCGCTGCAACCGGGTCGTAGATTTTGATGCGAGTTTTCAACGGTAAATTCGATATCCTGGGGATAATGATTTCTGCCCCGAATAATAATAAGGTCTTTTATGCGACCTGTAATAAAAAGCTCACCATCTTTCAAAAATCCCAAATCGCCTGTTCTTAAAAATGAGACTGCTTCATTATCCCTGATATGAGCCTGAAATGTTTCTTTAGTTTCTCCGGGTCGGTTCCAATAGCCTTTGGCGACACTGGTTCCAGCAATCCAGATTTCTCCGATCTCGCCGGTTCGACATTCTTCAAAAGTTTCGGGATTCACAATGGTGATGGTTTGATCTCCATAGGTATGACCGCAACCGACAGCAGTCTGGCTGTCATCTTCCCCGGGCAGCGCCTCGACGAAACAATTGTTTTTCAGCTCTGATTTTTTGATATTCAAAATTATTGGGGGATCAGCATTATAGCC
>JALOPY010000117.1 GCA_025453735.1 bacterium
ATGGCATTTATTCAAAAGATAAAAAAAACTTCCGAAAGTAATGAACTTTCGGAAGGTTTAGATTCCCAATGCTTCGTCATGGATGACTAATGAAGCATCACAAATGTTGATTCACTAATTTTTTTTATCTTCCCGAATCTCGCGTCGATCTTCTCGCAGCTCTTTTCTATCCTCTTTCTTCTCCCGGATGCCCATTTTAATTTCCTGCTGTGATAGATCTAAATATTTTTCGAGCAGATTGCTCTGTTTTTCTTGCAAAATTTTATCGCCTTTTCTGCCGGGATCATCAATTTCTTTTTGCAGGGCGACAAGCTCTTTCGCGACAGCCTTTTTCTGAAGCAGCAACTCTTCAGTCTTTTTGACATCACGAACATCATCTTTTTTGTCGCGCCTGTCATCTCGCAGGTCACGCATATCATCTTTCAAAGCTCGTTTATCATGATCTTTGTCACGGAGCTCTCTTTTTGCTTCTTTCTTGGCGCGCTTCGCCTCAGCGACAGATTTCAATGCTTCCTTTTTTGATTCCATTGATTCTTGTTTAGCTTCTTTTAAATCATTTCGTAATTCTGCAGCAATCATGGCTTCAACTCGATTCAATGCCTCCTGGTCATTGCCCTTGCGCAGTTGATCCCATTTCATAATCAGATCAGAAAGGCGATCCACATCGCGACGATCGTCTCTGATTGCCATTTTGTCGGCTTTAATACTTTTTTTATCCGCGCGGATTTCTTGCGCCTGCACTGCCTGGAACAAAGAAATGATAACGAATGCAGCAAGAATCACTGCTGCCATTTTTCTGGTTTTCATGTTGCCTCCTTGGTTAAAATAAGTTTTAAAATGAATTAGTGTGCTGTAACTTTTTTCGAAAACCATTGCTTCAAATCAAATGCCAGGACGAAGCAATCAAATTTGCCCTGGCATAGCTATCTGTAATTTTGAAAATTAAGAAGTCCATATATAAACTTCATTATCAATCAAATCGTTCCTTACCGTACATTTTTTAGTACTGTCTGGTACAAACGCAACAGACCTTCTTTACATCGATTTTCATTTTGGTTTTGTTTGTTCGGTGTAAACAATTGTCAATGTACTGATTCCATCGCTCTTAGCGATGGAATCAGTTTCTAATTCTCATGCTGCAAATTAAAGTGATTTTTCATGAAATAAGATCATCAGGATGGTTGATTTTGTGGTAAAGCTTTCGTTCGTTTCTGTTCCAGGATTCCATTTAATTTTTCAAGAATCGAATCGAGGTTTCGAATCCCTAACAAGCGCGCTTGCAACGCAAGCGTTCCCCAGGCGGGAGCGCCGCCTCAGGAGAAGCAATACAGACCAATGTCATGCAAAGTTTCAATCAATTCAGGATACTGGTACACAATCTCGGCTATCGTGGTTTTTTCGGTGATCGTCATGCGTTATGCCCCTTCCGTAGGTCAAATCTAATTTCGTTTTTATATTTCGATGACTTGCACCAAAAAAGGATTCATGTCAACGGTAACGTAGGGGGTCAAAATTTTGAATCCTTACATTAAACCATTTCCGTCCACCGTAGAGACAATTCATGAATTGTCTCTACGGTGTGGGGGGATTACATGAATCACCTACGATGGAATTCCTCTTCTCGAAATTTCCTTGACGACATCAATAAAAAAATCGATCTCCTCTAATCTTGTGTACACATGCGGCGTCACGCGAACACCTTTAAACTCCTCGTGACCGATCGGTGTGGTATAAATCTTATGTTTGTTGAATAAGTAATCACAAATTTTTCCCGGCTCGATTCCTTCAATTGAAAAATTTCCCAGTCCGCAGGATTGCTCCGGATGCAATGACGTCAGCATTTTCACCTTTGGAAACGTGCTGACTTTTTCTGCCCAATAGTTCTTCAAATAGCGTAGTCGTTCCTCCTTCCGTTTTGAGCCAATCCCATTATGAAAGTTGATCGCTTCCCCGATTGCCAATTCGATTGGGAATGAACGGGTGCCGAGCGCTTCAAATTTGCGAATATCATCGCTTCTGGGATTTTCAGGCGATAACAGGGGCCAGAGTTTTTCGATCTTCTCCTTTTTCACCCAGAGCAATCCGGTTCCGAATGGCGCGCACAGCCACTTGTGGAGACTGGTGCCGAAATAATCACAGCCGAGATCAGGAATGTTGTAATCCAAATGAGCAAACGAATGCGCGGCATCGACGATCACTTCGATTCCCCGCCTGTGAGCCATGTCGCAAATTTCACGCACCGGGGTAATCTGACCGGTTAAAAAAATGATGTGACTGACCATAATGATTTTTGTTTTATTTGTAATCCCTTTTTCCAGTGCTTCCGTAATCTGGCTCAGATTTTTTGGAGGCGTCGGGATCGAAACCGTTTTAACAATAATTCCCTCTCGCTTTTCACGTTGCTGCCAGGCGCGCATCATGTTAGGATAATCCTGGTTTGTGGTCAACACCTCATCACCGGGCTTCAGGTCCAATCCGAAAATGACGTTTCCCAATGCTTCCGTGGTATTGCGAACAATGGCGATTTCCTCGGCTGAACAGCCAGCCAGCTCTGCCAATTTCGTCCGGATCATCTCCCGCCTCGGACCCAGGATGCTCCACATTGTATACGCGGGCGCTTCATTGGAGAATTCACTGTACCGCTGCAATGCGTCCTGCACGATTTTGGTCGAAGGACTCACTCCGCCATTATTTAGATTGATGATTCCACGTGTTGTAGTAAATGCCTGCTGCACGGTGAACCAAAAATCCTCGTCGCTGGCTGCTTCGGATGGCGTAAGATGCGCGATTTTCGCTGCCGCGGCTTCTACTTTTTTCGCGAATCGAGGATTGAAAAGAGTCCCGGCAGCAATCGCACCGGCGACTCCGCCAACTTGTTTAAAAAAATGTCGTCTGGAGACTGGCATGAATTCCTCTCTTTGTTAGTTGCTCTGAAATTTAATTTTATTAATAATCGAAAATATAATAATAATCTTTTTTGAATTTATCAATAAGATTTTTTAATAGATGGTTGCGTTTCCTAAAAATTGCCAAAAAAGTTTCCTGACCGCATTTTAAAAAATAGTATATTCACAGCAACCAAACCTGAATTATAAATCCGGGGTTTTTCATGGCTCAACAAGCAAGAGCCAAAAAGAAAAGAGTACAACATGGTCGATCAGTTAAATGCTCCGAACGCGTATCTCTGCCAATTGGCGAATGATTCGCATTCCATAAAATCTTTGCTTATTGAGCAAGAGATAGACTTTTAAAATACTAAGTGCGCGGCAAGGAAGTTGTTAATGATGCCTGAGCAAAAATATCAATTCCTATAGTGTGAGTGATTCTGTTATTTAGCATCTCTGATTCGCTTGATCATCTTTGCCGCATTCCGATTGTCGGGATCCAATTCCAATACTTTCTGAAAATATTGCCTGGCGAGCGCTTTTTTGCCCTTCGAATAATAGACCGAAGCCAGCCGCTCATACGCTGAAACGGATCTGGGAAATACTGCAATTTTCTTCTTGAGTATGGCATACAGAATCGGTTCATCTTTATCGGATTGATAGTTGTATGCCAGCACGTCGATAAAGAATTCATTGATCAGACCGACGGTCACTCCGATTTGAAATACCGAATCCAGTGCAGCATCGGCATCATTCTCTTTGTTCGACCGATAAAATGTCTCTGCATTATGCAGATGGATTTGCATCTCAGCCACTGCTTGTTTGAGCTTCGCTTCCTTTGCCCTGGCATATTCCTTGCCAGCTTTTCTTGCCAGCGCGATTGCCGTATCTAACGCTACTTCGGAGGGAACAAGAATGTCAGGTATCACTCCAACTCCCTCCCAGTTTTCGCCCGTGATCGGATTGACCGCTCGTTCCGTCGATATATAGATTTCGAACTGATCGTCAATCTTGTAAAGATCGACTGAATGGGCGCCGCCTCGAGTGGAATCCCCGATGATGGTTGCTCGTTTTCTCACTTTCATATCATAAGCAAACGCTTCGGAGGCAGAAAATGTCCTATTGCTGGTCAGGATAAAAACGGGGGTGTCTAACAGTGGCTCAGCGCCGATATCTTTGATGGTCCAGAATTCTGTCAGCCAATCAGTCTCACGAGAGTACCAGCCAGTCAACTGCGTCGGATAGGGCAAAAAGTAGCTGCTCAGATAATCGCCGGAGCCGCCGCCATTCTCCCGAACATCGATAATGATGGCATTGGAATTGGCAAGAAACTTCATGGCAGCGATGATCAGATCCTTTGCCAGATCAAAGGAATAGCAGCGTCGGATATCGACATAGCCAATGCTATTTTCGATCCATTCCATCTTGAAGAATCCCGTATTTTCTTTGGCTCGCAACAGATGGTAGCGGACGGGGTGATGCAGTGCGCTCTCTGCTTTTTCTCCCACCTCGCTGGATTCGTTCACCCTGAAGTTGAAGTGCTTATCATGCGTGATGCTGATAAGGTCAGCCGTAACGGTTTTAGCGAATTCCTTAGAATCAGTGCATGAATCATAACAGCCAGCGGCATGCTTTTTCTTGAGCTCCGCTGCATATTTCTCCGCTGCTTCAGGAATGACATATTTGGTTTGAATCAGCTTTCCAATCGTCTGGATGACTTCTTTTTTGTATTTTTTATCCGATACACTTTTATGCTGCTGGGAATATAGTGAATGAGTTAAAAATACCAGAATGAGGGTGAATAGCAAGCTCTTTTGATTGATCATAAATACTCCATTCATTTCTTTCGATTTCAATTCTGCGGCAATCTACAAATCGGTGAATTGACAAAATAACCTGCCTCGCCATAAATTTATTCGGCTGAGATAGTGGCGTTTTGCCAGAGTATCGGTTTTTTTCGATTCAGGGAGATCAGGCAGGGCACTGCCACGATACCCCAGGCAGCGATCCACATCAATTGCTGGAATAACTCGTGCTGTTGCATAGCGATTTCCGTGAAGAGCAGGATAGCGCAGAGATTTATCGATGCATGCGCCAGCGCGGGCAGCCAGATACTTCGTGATCGCAGGTAAATCCAGCCCAAGAATATTCCCAGGAAGATTGTGCCGATCGGCATAAGCAACAACGATCCCAGGACGGGATGATTGGGAAAATTCCAGCCCATCAGGATAATTGGCAGATGCCAATAGCCCCATATTGCGCCCAAAAGAATGAGACCCCGATTCAATCCAAATCTTTTTAAAAATTTCTCCTGCACATAACCGCGCCAGCCGAATTCTTCACCGAGCGTAAAGATGCAACCTGGAACAGATTGTGCGAAAATTGAAAATATCAGGTTCATAGCAAAAAAAGAAATAGTTTGGGTGTGGTTTCCCAGCAGCAACCGAACTTTTTGAATATCAACCATGCCCGCTTTAAAAGTGAAAAGTTTGCCTGCTAACGTCGCCCAATTCAGACTGATAAGCAGAGCAGCGACTCCCAAAATAACGATCAAAGGAACAATCAAGGCAGGAAGAATATACCACCACTTTCTCAATCCCCAACCCACGTTGCGGAAGCCCTCTTTTGTAATCAGGCGGAAAGCGATCGCCACGAGCGCTGGAAACCACATCATGAAAGGAAACAATTTTGACTCCACGCCGCCAGTGAGAAACATGAGGTACTGCCATAAATAACTCAGGATGAATACGATAACCAGGTACCACCAAAAAATGTTTTTATTTTTCATGCTAAATTTTCTTTCATTTATAATGACGAAATAAACTTACCCACCAAGTCCATGACCGCCTTTTCCTTTTGCCAGGCAGCATCATCGAATCCAGCCTGGGGCTCGGCTGTGGCAACAATCACCATGTTCAAATCATGAAGGAGCACGATCATCTGGCCGCCATGTCCCCAGGAAAAATTATAGCGGTGACTTCCTGAATTCGCCGATAACCAGAAATAGCCGTAGTCTAATTGGTGAACGTACGATAAAATCTCTCGACCGTATATGTTGAATGAATACGGCTGCAAGGATACGGTTACCCATTCTGCCGGGATAAGCTGAATTTCTTTGTAAAGACCCCTGTTTAAGTACAATTGACCAAATTTCGCCATATCCCTCGGCGTTAAATACAGATCGCCGCCGCCCTTATGATATCCCAACGAATCGGTCGGCCAGTAAGCAATCTTCATCGCCATCGGATCGAACAGATAGGTCGTAGCAAAGGCTGCGAGTGAGCGATTCGCTGCCCTGGCGACGATAATTCCCATCAGGTGAGCGGTGAGATTGGAATAGCCAAAGCGAGATCCTGGAGCGCTGGTTAATGGGAACTCTTTGATCAGTGGAATCCAATTGCCTCGGGCAAAGAGTCTGTTCAGATAACCTTCAAATTCTTCCCAGGGATAGCCCGAGCGCATTTGCAGCATTTGCTTGATGGTGATTTGAGATTTCCTGGCATCCATTTTCTGCCAATCCAGTTCTGGAAAGAAATCCATCAGCTTTTGATCCAGGCTGGTGAGGATTTTCTTTTGTAAAGCGATTCCAACGAACGCCGAAGTATAGCTCTTGGTTACCGAGGCAATCGGATTGGCAATGAGGACGCTTTGCCTATTGAAATATTTTTCACCAACCAGGTAACTGTTTTTCAC
This sequence comes from bacterium, assembly GCA_025453735.1. Classification (GTDB taxonomy): domain Bacteria; phylum Zhuqueibacterota; class Zhuqueibacteria; order Thermofontimicrobiales; family Thermofontimicrobiaceae; genus JALOPY01. The sequence goes on from JALOPY010000117.1 coordinate 6,579, forward strand.
CACGAGCAAGCTGTAAATATTTTTTAATTGATCGGCAGCCTGATAAACTTCTTTCAGCTTTTGAGGATCAAGCCCCTGCTCTTCAGCGGTTGATACCTGCCAGCCATCTTGAAATTCCTTTGGCTGATAGCCCGTGCTGTCCACAGGATTTTTGTTGCATGATGGGATAAAAAACACTGTCAGCAAGATGATGAGTGATACGATTGTGGTTTTCATATACAAAATCCTTGAGCCTTGATTGTCAGTCAAATGTTCTCTTTATGCTTCCATATTTCAATTCTCTATCGCCGCTAAAACATACTTCGAAACGATCTCAAGCACGCCCTGCTCCTGGGCATCGGCCGTATCCCAATCGACCTGATTATTCGCCGTGGTCACCACGATCAAATTTAATGCGGGGAACGTGAGCACAGTTTGCCCGCCGTGACCCAGGGCCATGAATACATCATGATTATTGATTTGACCGAGCCACCACAAATAGCCATACGAATAGTTGCTGAAAACGCCCCAGGGAGCCGATGATTGGCTGGTTGTCGGCAATAG
>JALOPY010000710.1 GCA_025453735.1 bacterium
CATCGTCCCGACCGGACTGGAAATCCGCAGTTGAAAATCTGCGCTGAATTTGGCAGGCTTCAAAATCTCCCGATAATTATTCCCTTCAAACGTAAAAATATGATAGCCATTGGGCGTCCCATCCCGCTGATCCGCGACCGGAATGCCGCGCTCGTCCTTTGGTCCTGTCCACCACGTGCCACAAACCGCAGCACAGATGACCTGGTGTATCGGCTTTGCTCCCTGCCAGCCCAATTCTGCGCCAATAAAATTATGCTCCAGCGTGTGCATGTGGCCTGCCAGCGCAAGGATATTTTCATGGTTTTTCAACACATCAAATAAATCCTTTCGATCCACCACATTGATCGCTGCACCATCGCCATACGTGGTGAACAGCGGAATATGCATGGTGAGCACGATCAAGCGATCGTCAGGCACAAAACCCAAATCATTTTTCAGCCATTGAAGCTGCCTCTCCCCTATTCTGCCCTGGTAGTGAGACTGTCCCTTTTCATTTTTGCCCAGGTATTCCACAACATCGAGCACGACAAAATGCACTTTTCCGTAATCGAATGAATAATAGTTCGGTCCAAAATAGCGTTTGAACGTTTCCAGCGAATAATGATCATCGGGTGTGTCATAATTCTCATCATGATTGCCCGGCACATTATAAAACGGAATTCCAATTTGCGAGATCACAGCATTGTATCGCCCATAATGCGAAAGATCGTCGTACATAATATCGCCCAGCGTAATGCCGCACACTGCCTTTGTTCCGATTAGCTCGGCAACCACATCATCCCTGACATAATCAATCTCCTGATCATTCCTGGTCTGCGGATCAGAGAACGCAATAACATCGAATGTATCGGATTCTTCTGATTTGAACAACGGAAAATGCAATAGCTTATCTGCACTGATTGGCGTCATGTATCCTGCAGGCTTGGTAATAAAAATGATGGTCTCGTCGGTGATACTAATTTTAAACTTTCCCTCATCATCTGTTTTCACAACATCCTGCTGATTGGAAACCAACACGCCAGGAATCCCCTTTTCCCCTGAATCGAATTTCAGATTTCGATTCTCGTCATCGAACACGATCCCAGTAATGTCCTTGGCAGCGAGCGATGAAACAACGAAAACAATCGTTAGCAAGGTGAACATCCATTTTTTTCTCATTCGGCAACTCCTCAGTTATAGATTCATACAGCATGTAAAACTTGACCTGTGATTTCAATATTTTATTCCATGGAAGATATTTTGTTCCTTTTCCTGGCACTGACCAGTCCAGTCAGTTGGTCAGGAAAAAAATTGCTTGCGAATTTATAACGAAGTCGTTATATTAATGCGTTCAAATTCGCATTTCGATTCATGGCTAATTTATTTCTCAGAAAGGAATTCAACTATGTTCGGAATCTACCTATTCCTGGCAATCATTTTTATGGCTGTCTTCTGGATAATCGCCCTTTACAACAAGCTGGTGCGCAATAAAAATCTTGTCGCCGAAGGCTGGAGCGGCATCGATGTGCAGCTCAAGCGCCGCACCGACCTGATCCCAAATTTGCTCGAATCCGTCAAAGGCTACATGAAACACGAGCGTGATTTGCTATCCGAAGTCACCAGGCTTCGTTCTGAAAGCATGCAGACGCAAGATGTCAACGCCAAAAGTCAGGTCGAAAATGCGTTATCCCGGTCCCTGGAAAGCTTATTTGCCGTGGCTGAAAATTACCCGGACCTGAAAGCCAATCAGAATTTTCTCGATCTGCAAAAACAATTGGGCGAAACAGAAGAGCAGATTCAGATGGCGCGGCGCTATTATAACGGTACCGTCCGAAATTTCAATATTTTGATCGAATCGTTCCCCAGCAATCTCATTGCCAGGCAGTTTCATTTCACCCAGGCGAGCTTTTTTGAGCTCGAAGATGAAGCCGATCGAGCAGTTCCGAAGGTTAGTTTTTAGTCGATTTGTTATAACGCTAAGCTGATTCCATCCGCCTTGTCGGATGTAATCAGTTTTAAAGGAGAACTATGAAAATTTTATTTATGATTTTGATGACTATTTTATTAGGAACTTTTTATCAAGATAAAAGCAATATCGAAAAATCACCAGGATTTTATGTGGAAATCCGAAATGATTCAGAACCAGGAATTATTAAGGAAGTATTTATCGATATGATATCGATACGAGAGCTGCCGATAGACTCGGTGTCGATCAAGGATAGTGAAGGCAAGCCCGATCGGGAATGGATCGGTGTTAACCTGTGTTTGATGTTGGAGAAGAAGCTGAATCTTTCCTGCAACCAGATCAAAAAAATTTCCATTTCCGCTCCGGATGGCTACGTATCCGTTATTTCTGGTGAGCTGCTGTCTGCGCTTGAAACCGGAATCTGCGCCTTCGGGATCAAAGGCGAAGCAAACTGGCCGAAAAAATATGGCTACATGCGATTACTCTTTTCCCAGTTACGAGCCATGTATTGGGTCAATTCGCCCAGCAAAATGATCATCGAATTGGGAGAGGCGCAACAAGCGTCGGAGCGTTTTGAATTCTATTTTATGGACAGCGAAAATTTTAAAAGTCTGATCAGGAAAGACTTGAAAGGCAATCCGTACATCGCCATCGATGATATTCTCATTGAGCTCGGTGCGCCGCAGCAATCGTTTCGGATAATGACGCAGGATAGCCTGTTCCGGGAATATGGCGCCAATGACATCAATCGCCGGCTGGTGCTCCAGCGGGAACCTTCTGGCACCTGGAAAATGACAGGCATCGCGGTTCCGCTCGGCTTGAAAACGAGAAAAATTTTTCTTATTACGACACAAAATAAAGCGCTCTTTTTGAAGCCCTTTTCAGCGGACGAGCAGGAAATCTTTTACACGAATTATCTTCAACATATTGTA
>JALOPY010000711.1 GCA_025453735.1 bacterium
CAACAATCCCTCCAGCGCCACATGCCATGATTTCCCGGTTCTGGAATGCCTTGCATAATGCTTCTGGCTGCAGCGCGGTCACTAATTCCATCGTTCGGGCATCAGTCACTTTGCATTCTTCATAGGACTCGCCGTGGTACAAATCGCTGCTGGCAACGAGCAAGACCTTTTTGCCAGCAATCGCTTTGGTGATCGCATCAGCGAGGAGTTTGCAATTTTCCCATGAATGATCCCAGAAAACGATAGGGACAATTTTCAAGTCTGGAATTGCGACTTGCAAAAAGGGTAATTGAATTTCCAACGAATGCTCCTGCCGATGACCTTCCCAGGAAGAACGAATTTTTTCATTCTGCTCGATGATGTCATTGGCGATGTTTTTTTCAACAGGAACAATTCCCAGTGGCGTTTCGTAGCCATCCTTATTGAAAACCGAAACTCCGTAGAATAACTCCCGATGGCTCGGCGCTAGCACGATGACAGCATCGTAGCGATTTCCCATGACCTGCTTGTAGGCATTGGCAGCAACAAATCCAGAATATTGATAGCCAGCATGTGGAGCGATCAATGCGAAAATTTCTCCTTCAATATTGGCTAATTTAGAATTTTCCAAATACCTGGATATCTCTTTGTGAAGCAGGTCAGGATCATCGGTGTACCAGGTACCTGCGACGGCTGATTTACGAACTTCTTCTGTTTTCATAGTTTTATTATCAACCTCCTTTTCAGGTTGAGTTTTGCAATTGACCGAAAATAACAGTGAAATTAAATTGATAAAAGTAATGATTTTTGAAATCATGGTTCTACCCTTTAGGACTGTGAATTAATTTATTTACTCTTTTGATAAAGCAATCTTGCCGTTCTATTGGCAAGGATCATTCGCAAATGGGACAGCTATTTAATTCACGTCCCTTAATTCCATACCCCGGCGATTTTATGACCACAAAACTCGCAATTGCCGCTCGTTTTCAGATTTTGTTTAATGATCTGGTATCCCATTCGTTGAATAATCATTTTTTTACATCCAGGGCAGTAGGTGTTTTCGCCTTCGTGACCTGGAATATTTCCAATATAAACATAATTTAATCCAGAATCAAGCGCGATTTTTCGTGCTGTCTCCAATGTTTTCGTTGGAGTAGGAGGGAGGTTTTTCAGCCGATATTGCGGATGGAATCGAGAGAAATGAATGGGGACGTTCGGTCCCAAATTCTTTTGCGATCCAGTCGCACATCTGTTTCAGCTCTTTCGGATCGTCATTCAGGGTGGGGATGATCAGATAAACGATCTCGGTCCACATTCCTTCTTTAATTAAGAGAGCGAGCGTATCGAGGACCGGCTGGAGCTCGCCTGAAACCATCTCCTTGTAGAATTTTTGAGTAAAAGCTTTTAAATCAATTTTGACGGCATCGAGCACCTGGCACAAATCCTTCATCGGCTGGGATTGAATATAGCCATTGCTGATCATTACACTTTTTACATTGAGCTGATGCCCGGCTTGTGCACAATCGTACATATATTCCGTGAAGATGACGGGTTCTGTGTAGGTGTATGCGATGGATCGTGCGCCATAGTTTTTCGCATATCTGGCAATCGCATCGGGAAGCAAATCATGGCTCTGAACCTGGTCAGGCCTGGCTTGGGAAATCTGCCAGTTCTGGCAAAATTTGCAGAGCACATTGCAACCCACGGTAGCAATGGAAAGCGCTGATGTCCCCGGCAGAAAATGAAACAGCGGTTTTTTTTCAATGGGATCATTATTGACGCTGCACGGGCGGCCATAGACCAGCGTGTAATACGTTCCACCGTGATTTTCCCGAACGCCGCAATATCCGGTTTCCTGATCATCGATAATACATTCACGAGGACAGAGCACACATTTGATCTTTCGATTGGGCAACTTTTCATAATAGCGCGCTTCTGTCAAATTTGAGAGCGAGGTATTATCCAAAGATGAAGGGAAAGCCTCACCCTGAGTCGCAGCGAGCAGTGCTCCTGCGCCGCAAATTTGAATTGCATCTTTAACAAATTGCCGACGTGTTTGTGATTGATGATAATTCATTTTTTTTATGCCTGAAAAATTTTTATTTTGCTGCGATCATCTTGTCCCAGGCGATGCTTTGCATCAGCGGCCGTCGCAATATAGGTTGGCTCTCTGCCAACTGCCGCAAGCGTGGGCAATCCTTTTTCTTTTCGCTTCTGCTCAATGATATCCCAGCCAATTGTATCGATTGCAACCGGGTCGAAACCTACGATTAAACTATTGTGATTCCATGCCCATTGCGGCATAAAAGGCGGACCGCCTTCATATTGCGCGGTCAGTGCATCTGAAACAGTCAGCCTGACTTTGTTACGAATTTCATCAAGCATATTTACATCCGCGATATAAGGATCACCACAACTATCGTGATATTTGTTTGGATTGTGGATGGCGCCAAAAAAATTCTTTAGTGCATTCGTCATTCCAACGATTCCATGATCTTTCAGAATTGGGACATTGATAATAGCCGTACATTGATGCACCAAAATATTGCTCAAATGACTGCCTATTTCTCCGAATTCATAGATATCGGAAGTATAGCCAACCTGATCGTTGCCATAGCATTTTATGCCATTCCGATCCGTCTTAATGGCATATCCCGCTTTTTCTAAATCTCGATTGGCGCGGTCCCAGACGATGATATTCCTATCGGGCACTCCCGCGCTTCGCAATCCTTCGATGATGGCATCGACTAATTCATGCGAGGTCGAAATTCCCCTGCCAGCCAGACAATTGATCTTGATTCCAACAACATCATCTTTATTAAACAAACGTTGCCATGCCAGATCCGAGCGACTCACTTGCAACAAATTTTCCATCGCCCGATTGAGCAGGTCATTTACCTGGTTTCCGATCAATTTATTATTTTTGTCATGTACCAGCGCACTTTGAGCGATCACAAGAAGCGCGTTATCCTGATTTTTGGTTGGATATTTTTCTGCAGCGCTTTGGCACCATGGGATCGCGCTGAAATAAAATGCAGTCCCAGCCTTAATCGCCCTCTGTAAAAATTCACGTCGCTTAACCAGATTCATTTATATCAGCCTTGAGATTTTTGC
>JALOPY010000712.1 GCA_025453735.1 bacterium
TCGATGGCGTCGTGCTCAGGGGAATTGGCGATGGATATGATCCAGCGACAAATACGATTTTATGGGCGACGGGCAATTCGCCGAACCAGCGAACCGTATTAATCGCTGGCGGCGGCGCTTCAACCAAATGGCGGGAAGAAGTTTCAGGAACGAGAACCAATATCATCACCGATTCCGTTCAGGTTGGCTCGCATAGTTTTGAAGTAGCAGACGCCTCGAAATTTTCTATTGGAGACAATATTATCATTTATCATCCCTGCACCGCCGAATGGCTCACCGCCATTGATTCAGGTGGAACCTACTGGTATCTGCCAGGGGCAGAGCCTGGCGTCGATTTGCCCTGGGAAGTGGGAAGTCAGCCTATTATATTTAATCGTTTCATCAAGGATATCCAAGGAAATATCATTACAATTGATACCCCTGTTTTCAATCATCTCATTCGAAGTCTGTCTCAATCTTATATCTATAAATATTCACGAAGTGGCTTGCGGGCACAAATCGGAATCGAAAATCTCAGGATCGATATTGAAACCAAAGGCGGCGTTGACGAAGCCCATGCCTGGACTGCCATCGACCTGTTTCAAGTTGAGGATGCCTGGGTGAGAAATTGCACCATGCTGCATTTTGGTCATTCTGGCGTTCGCACCAATACTGCCACCCGAATCACCATCGAGAATTGCAAGGCACTCGACCCTGTTTCTCAAATCGAAGGAGAGCGGCGCTACAATTTCAATGTGTACACCGCTTCCCAGCAGGTTCTGTTTAAAAACTGCCATGCGTCAAATGGACGACATCATTATGTCTCTAATGGATCGAGCTGGACGTCGGGTTGTGTTTTTCTGGATTGTACTTCAACAGGCGCATACACCAGCAGCGAAGGACATCGGCGCTGGAGCACGGGACTGTTGTGGGATAATGTGATCGAGCTGGATGGGCCACGACCTGGCTACAATCCGAGACTGTTAGGGCTTTACAATCGAGGGCATTATGGCACCAGTCATGGCTGGACAGTGGCTCATTCTGTTGCCTGGAATTGCGATATGGCGCAGGGAGATTTGATCGTCCAGAAACCACCGACAGGTCAAAATTATGCCATTGGCTGCAAAGGCAAAAACGTTACAGGAAAAAATCCGCCTGCTCCTTTTGATGCGCCTGATGGTTACATCGAAGCCACGAATGAATCGGGACTGGAACCTCGCTCGCTTTACGAAGCGCAACTGGAGGAACGATTAGCAACGCAGGTTTCAATTGGGCATCCAGCTCCAGATCCTGTCCAGAAGCTCGTTTCGTTTTCGCTGGATCAGAATTTTCCCAATCCATTTAATTCGATGACAACGATAAAATTTGAAATTTTTAAAAGCGGACTTTTCACAATTTCAATTTACAATATCAGCGGCGAAAAAATTCAAACATTGATGATTCAAACATTGATGTTAGAGAATTTGCAACCTGGCAGGCATTCAGTTCAGTGGCGGGCAGACGATTTATCATCAGGTATTTATTTTGTCAAAATGCAAAATGAAGGATTTGAAGTGATAAAAAGAGTTTTATTGATTAAGTAAAATCTCAAAGAACAAATGCGCCAAAGGACGCATCCGCCTATAGCGTGATATCAAAATTCAAACAAATTTCAATCCCTAATGATCAAATTCCAAAATAACGATCATTATCTCGAATAAACGAGATGGCTGGTCCATTTGTAATTTTGAAATTTGAATTTGAGATTTGTTTGTTATTTATTATTTGGATATTGGAATTTTTCCCATGATCAAATAGAAATTATAAATATAAAACCAAAGGAGTACCGAATGGAATTATCATTGAAAAACAAAGTTGCCATCGTCACAGGGAGCATTCAAGGAATAGGAAAGGCAACCGCAGAAATATTGGCAGCCAATGGCGCTGCTGTTGTCATCAATAACCACGAAAATTCTGCTGGGCTGGAAGAAGTTGCTGAAGGCATTCGAAAAAACGGTGGAAAGGTTAAAGCGGTTATCGCCGATGTGACCAAAAAAGAGCAGGCGAAAAAACTGGTTGATTCTGCATTGGAATTTGGAGGAATTGATATTCTGGTAAACAATGCAGGCGGCCTGGTCAAGCGTGTTCCTGTGGCGGAATTTGATGAAAACCATTTTCAAACTGTCATGGAAGTGAATTTGAAAACAGCATTTTTGATGGCTCATCTGGTTATGCCACACATGAAACAAAAGAAGTCGGGAAAAATTATCAATTTTTCTTCCCAGGCAGCCCATGACGGCGGAGGCTCTGGCGCAGCGGCTTATGCCGCATCGAAAGGGGCGATCTGGACATTTACGAAATCGCTGGCAAAGGAATTGGCGCCGTTTGGCATCACCGTCAATGTTGTATCGCCAGGCTTTATCGGACAGACGGCATTTCACAATACCTTTACGGCGAAAGAAGTCCACGAAAAAATGCCGACGATGATTCCGTTGGGACGAGCGGGTGCGCCAGATGATGTGGCGAAAATTGTTCTCTTTCTGGCTTCGGAGCTGGCGGATTATTTGACGGGGCAATCCATCGAGGTGAATGGCGGATTGTATATGCCGTAGCAACATTTACAATTATCAATTGACTATTATCAATTCACAATTAATTGGAAATCATATCGACTTTGTTAAAAAAATAATTGAGAATTGTCAATGGTGAATTATTAATTGTTAATGAACAATCACCCCTTCCCGAGGGACGGGGCTGAGATATGAAAGGATGCTAAAGCAGTCTGATGATTCATCATCAGGCGGATTACCAGAGAGGAAAAAAATGAATCGAACTATACTGTTAGTTTTAACAATTGCTTTATTATCCGTCCCCCCAATTCTTTTGGGCGACCACCCCACCCTGATTATCACTAAAAAGGAAGCGGTTGAAATCAAAGCTGCGTTGGGAAAATATCCGCTGCTGGATCAATCTTTTCATAAGATAAAAAAAACGGTGGAGCACGCATTATCAAAACCCATTGAAGTTCCACTCCCAGCCGAAGCTGGTGGCTATGAACATGAACGACACAAACAGAATTACAATGAAATGCACCAGGCAGGACTTCTTTTCAGCATCACAGGCGAGGAAAAATACGCCCGATTGGTGCGAGATATGTTGCTCCACTATGCGAAACTTTATCCGACATTGGGCAAACATCCCCAGTCCCACGATCAGGCGCCAGGCAAATTATTTCACCAAATGTTGAACGAAACGGTCTGGCTGACCTACTCCAGCATGGCTTACGATTGCATCTATGATTGGCTCGATCAATCGACTCGGGACAAAATCGAACAAAATGTCTTTCGCATTATCATCGATTGGTTTATCACCGAGAACCAGCATGAGTTCAATCGCATCCACAATCACGGCACC
>JALOPY010000118.1 GCA_025453735.1 bacterium
GACCCAGGGACCGGCGTTGTTGATCACCATTTTTGCCCGAATATCAAATTTTTCTCCTGTCAAAATATCCTGCGCTTTGATACCAGTGACTTTATTTCCATCTTTCAAAAAACCAACTGCCTTAACATAATTGGCAGTCTGAGCGCCTTTTTCTGCTGCTGAAATCACGAATGACAGCAAGAGTCGCTCGGTATTGTAGCACTGGCAATCGTACCAGATCGCTGCGCCGTTCAAATTATATTTGGTGTAGCCTGGAATATAATCCTGCACTTCTTTCTTCGGAACAGTAAAACTGGCAGGCATATATTTGGCTGGATCGTCCAGTTGATTGCGATCGAAGCCGACAATGTCATTCATCAACGTGGCTGCCATCATGGCAGGACGGCTTTTCATTTTATAACTATAGGTCGGCATCACCACTCGCAGCGGATAGACCAGATTGGGAGCGATCTTCATCATGATCATTCGCTCATGGATCGTGAATAGTTTTCAAGCTGTTTGATGAAGTTGCATTTCCAAAATCGCCTTTATCAATTAACGCCACTTTCAGACCACGCAGCGCCGCATCCCAGGCGGCGTTGACGCCATAAATTCCTGCACCAACGATCACTACATCGTACTCATGTTTGCTCAGTTCATTTAAATTTCGTTTCATACATTTCTCCATTTTTAAAGACTCATAGAACCATAGAACACGGATGACGCGGAATGCGCGGATCAACGCGGATTTTATTTGTGAGACAGAAATCGTGAGAAGAAGAATTTTGCTTATTGTTTTAATTGACAATTGTCAATTCACAATTGACAATTATTTTTTTTCTCACTTCTGCCGTCTCACATCTCACGTTTCACATTTCACGGTCAACTCATATAAAGATCATACCACCTACCAAAAATAATCAATGCCCAGAGGCGGTGGCTGTGATTTTCCGCACCTTTTAAATGTTCATTAACTAATTTATCAATATATTCCGAATTAAAAAAACCCTCTCGCTTGATTTTTTCAGGAGCCAACGTGTCCATCATCAATGGCTTGAGCTCTTTCTTCAGCCAATTTTTGATCGGAATGCTGAAGCCCTCTTTGCCTCGATACAGAATTTCTTTCGGAAGCAACTCCTCCATCGCTTGTTTGAGAATAACTTTAGTCTTTTTACCCTGCATTTTATATTCGCCTGGAATTGTTGCGGCGAATTCGACAAAGCGATAATCGAGAAATGGCACTCTGGCTTCCAGCGATGTTGCCATGCTCATGCGATCCACCTTGACTAAAATATCATCGACCAGGTATGTCTTCAGGTCAACGTACATCTGCTTATTGATTTCATCGGAACCGTTGTATGCCACATTTGAAAAATAATTTCGGATAAATTTGTAGGAATCTTTTTCCAAAATTCCGCTGTTCATTTCTCGGCTATATAGCAGATCTTTTTCAGCCTCTTGCAGGAAGATCATCCATCGGGTATGATGAAGGTCTTCTGGCAGTTTCGTTCCCTCAACAAAGCGTTTGGCGCGATTGATCAATCCCTTCTTTTTCGATGATGGCGGAATCAGGTCCATTATTTTTGTCATTACGCCATTGCGCAATCCATGGGGTAAGCGGCTGTAATATTTCTTTGCAATTTTATCTGCGATATAGGTATCATAACCGGCAAACAGCTCATCACCGCCATCACCAGAAAGAACAACAGTGACATATTCCCTCGCCATTTTCGAGACCAGGTACGTCGGGAAGATCGAAAAATCACCAAAAGGCTCATCCAGATATTTCAGGAGTGTATCTGAAAGCTCGACAGCATCGGGCTTGATGATGAACTCATGATGATCTGTTTTGAATGTCTTTGCAATCAGTCGGGCATATTCCAATTCATTATAGGTCGAATCCTCAAAGCCAATGGAAAACGTTTTGACAGGCTGATCCATGACCTGAGCCATGAGCGCCACGATGGAACTGGAATCGACGCCGCCACTTAAAAATGCGCCCAATGGCACGTCGCTCATCAGTCGAATTTTCACAGCATCCTGGAGTAAATCCCGCAAGTTCGTTGTTAGCTCGCCAAGCTGGGACCCATTCGTCTTCAACTCCACATCCCAGTACTCCCGAATCGAAATGTCATTATTTTTAAATGTCAAAGTATGCGCGGGTGCTAATTTTCTAATATCCTGAAAAATACTAAGCGGCGCGGGAATATACTCAAGCGTTAAAAAATTATCCAGCGCTTGCAGGTCGATGCGACGCGGAATTTCGCCAGCCTGAAGGATCGACTTTAGTTCCGAGCCAAAGACCAATCGCTTCTTATCAAAGAAATAATAGAGCGGTTTAATTCCGACCCGGTCGCGGGCAAGAAAAATTTGATTTTTGCGCTGATCCCAGATCGCAAAGGCAAACATGCCATTCAACTTTTGAACACAATTCTCCCCGTACTCTTCATACGCATGTACAATGGCTTCAGTGTCTGTTTGCGTTTTGAAGTGATGACCATAATGCTCGAGCTCTTTGCGAATCTCTTTATGATTGTAAATTTCGCCATTAAACACAATCCAGATTTTCCCGTCTTCATTGGAGATCGGCTGCTTGCCCGTTGACAGGTCGATAATGCTCAAGCGCCGCATACCCAGTCCGACGTGCCGATCAGTATAATAGCCATCGTCATCTGGACCTCGATGCACAATCGCATCGCACATGTTTTTGAGTAAACTTTGTTCGACCTGCTGTTCCCGATCAGAATAAACAATCCCGCAAATTCCACACATCTATTGAATCTCCTTCATGAGCCGTTTTTTCTGTTCTAAGAAATGATAGATACTGATCGTCTTCTGGACATAAGCATCATAGCTGTATTTTTCATCTGCCAAAGCTTTCGCATTTTTGGAAATTTCATCGCGTAAATTCTCATCATCAAGAATTTTGATGACGCCTTCGGCAAAGGATTTTGCATTACATTCGGTTAATACTGCAACCCGATCATTCAACACCTGGGTATGCGTGATGTGGTTGGTTGCCACGATCGGCTTTCCTGATTTGAGGTATGAGTAAATTTTTAGCGGCGTATTATTTCCCTCGATGCGCGGCGTCACGAGAATGTCAGCCACATTCAAAAATTTTGGGACCAATTCGGGACTCACCTGACCGGTAAAAACAAAATGGTCCTTTAACTTTTTTCGATTCACCTGCTGGCGATAATGCTCGACCTGCCCGGGATTTCCGCCGACCAGAGTAAACGTAACGTTATTGAATTTTGAAATGACGTCATGGCTCGATTCGATCAGCAAATCCAGACCCTGGTAAGGCTCAAAAGTTCCGGCATATAAAATAATTGTATGTGAATTGAGCTGGTATTTTTCTTTGATATTCAAATCAGGAATTTCTTGCTTGAAAACATCGCTATTATCGGCAACGTTCTCAATAAGCACTTGCTTCTTCTCAGGAAACAGCTCGTTCACATAATTGTACAACTCCGGGCAAATCGTAATCAATGCATCGGACTTTGCGATGGTGCTTTCTTCTAACCGTTCAAAACTCTTAATCAGGAACTTCAACTTCGTAAATTTAAAATTGGTTAACTGCTGCGGCAGTGATGAATGCATATCATATAAGTGCATCATTCCAAATCGTTTCGCAAGCCATGCGCCAAAAAATCCCCCTTCTTCATGGGAGTGAATCACATCATACTTGTTTTTGAACAAGAGCTGGAGCACTTTAAAAACCATGACAAGATCGACAATTATTTTTGTCTTTGATGGACCCACTTTGATTTTCTTGATAAATGGAATATTCGGAATGCGATGATAATTCACATTTTCAAACGGTATGTTCTGTCCCAAATGATAGGTCACCAGGTCAATTTTGTGTCCCAATTTAGAAAGTGTATTCAGTCGATGCAGCACACTAATCGGAGTTCCTCGTGGCTGAAAAAACGGCTGTGGGGCAATCATCAATATTTTCATTAGAGTAAACCTTTGCTGCTCAGTTCATAGTTATTTTTTATGGACAATTAAATCTCTTTAAAATTTTAATTATATGGGTGGAATAGAACGCGAAACGAGAGGTTTTCAGGCAAAGAGTTTTCAGTGTTGTCGTTCTTATGTTGAATTGCGTGAGGTTGAGTACCACCATCCGCTGCCTATTCACCGCCACCAGTTGCTCTTAACTTGCACCGTATCCAGTCAGTACTACAAAAAACGTTTTAAACAATATTTTAATATCCAACCACAATGACCAGCTATCCAGGTATTCAAGATCCATTTCCATCCAGCGATCAAAATTAATGTGGTTGCGCCCACTTACCTGCCATACACATGTAATTCCTGGTTTCATACTTAATCGTCTTCGCTGCCATACCTGATACATTTCGACTTCTACAGGTAATGGTGGGCGCGGTCCAACAATGCTCATATCTCCCTTTAATACATTTATAAATTGTGGTAACTCATCGATACTAAATTTACGAATAATTCTTCCCACCCTGGTGATTCGAGGGTCATTTTTAATTTTAAAAACAGGGCCATCCATCTCATTTAATTTTTCGACGTATTTTTTCTTCATTTCGGCGCCAGCAATCATGGAGCGGAATTTATATAATGTGAACTTACGTCCATTTACGCCGCACCGGACCTGGCTGAAAAAGACTGGACCTTTGGAAGTAATTTTGATTGCTATCGCCGTTATCAGGTAAATCGGTGATGCCAGTAACAGGATGATGCCAGAGAATAAAATATCCATCATCCGTTTCAAAAACAACTGCCATTCCCTGGCGTTGGAAGTTTCAATATCTAATAGCGGGACGCCATCGAAATTGGTCTGGCGCATTTTTGCAATTCTGAGGTCGTACAAATCCAGGGAAATCGACGTCGAGATTCCTTCCCGTTCGCAAGCAAGAATAACATCGTCCAGCCGGTTCAGCCATAATCTCGGGACGACAAAAATGACCCGGTCGATGACTTTGCGATGCAGGATAAATGGTATGTCTTTCAAGCGCCCCAACACCCGATGCCCTTCAATTTCTTTGCCATACATGCCATGTTCATCATCGATCAAACCGACAATTCGTAATCCCCAGTTTGAATGTTCCTTCACCATTTTGATGAAGTCCTGAGCTCTTCTTCCAGTTCCAACGATTAATAAATTGATCTGGTTAAATCCGTGCTCATGAATGCGATCGAGCAGGTAGGAGAAAAACCGTTTTTCAACGATGAGGCTCAAAGCTGTTGTTACCGTAACAATGCCGATAAACAATCGGCTGGTGAATTTCATCTGGAGGATGAAGAAAATACTGCTAAATACGATCACTGAGAGCGCAGCCGATTTCAAAAGAATGATCAACTCTTTCCTGAACGTTCGGGTTCTGAAATCCTGGTACGCGCCCAAAATAGTAAGCAACATCAGCCAGATTGGTACCATCGAAATCGTGAGGGGCAAATTTTTATTGGAAAAATACACCAATCCCTGCAGAGTTGGAGAAATTGCAAAAGCCATATCATGGAAATCATAAACCGAACGAAAAAAATAATCGATGAAATAGGCTGCAACAAATGAAAATATGACAACCATTACATCTAAAATTTTCATGATATTAATAATAAACGCTTCTTTCTCCTTGACCATATCCTGCCTCAATCCCTGGATGCAAATTCTCTGATATACTTATTCCCCGCAGTAACTTTAAAAGTATAATTTAGTATCATTCTGAATTATGTTTCTTAAACCATGCTACAAAAGCGTGAATTCCATCTTCGATAGCGACTTTGGGTTGATAATTTAATTCACGCGTCGCCTTCGATATATCCGCATAAGTAATCGCAACATCACCAGGCTGGGGAGGAAGCCATTTTATTTTGGCTTTCTTCTCAAGATTTTCTTCGATTAACCTGATGAGCTGCATCAGTGGAACGACTCGAGATTCACCTAAATTATAGATATTGTAACCTTCACATTTTTTTATGGTGCGAGTAATACCATCAACGATATCAGTGATGAATGTAAAATCTCGCTTCGCACTGCCATCTCCATAAATTGGAATTTCCTGTCCCTTTGCAATTAACTTGGTGAATTTGTGAATTGCCATATCCGGACGTTGTCGCGGACCGTAAACAGTAAAAAATCTGAGACAGCTCACTGAAATATCGTACAGCGAGCTATACGTGAAACAGATTAATTCCCCAGCTTTTTTCGTCGCTGCATAGGGCGAAATCGGGTTGTCCACCGCGTCCCGTTCTGAGAAAGGAACTTTTCTATTATTACCGTACACAGAGGAAGATGACGCAAAAATAAATTTGGAAATTTGATATTTTTTTGCAATCTCCAGGAGATTTAATGTGCCCCTGACATTCACTTCTTCATATAATTTTGGCTGCAGCACCGAGGGTCGAACGCCAGCCCGGGCAGCCAGGTGAACGATGGCGTCGAATTGCTGTTGTTGGAAAATTTGGTCTAACAGCGCTTCGTCCAGAATATCTCCTTCGACCAGTTTATAATTTGGATGCTGACGTGCAATTTCAATGTTTTTCCACTTGATTGCTGGATTATAATAATCGTTAAAATTATCAAGACATACTATTTCATGGTTTCCGGATAGTAGCTGCTCAATCAGATGCGAACCAATAAAACCTGCTCCGCCTGTTATGAAATATCTCATTGATTTTCCTTTTTAATAATGGTAATAGCTATACCCATCATGCCCAAACTCTTCAGAAGTCCCATTCAACACTACGCCCAAAAGTCGCGCCGGAACATTTCGAAACATCTCCAACTTCTGCTTTGCTACATTTCGGTCCGTAATGCCTGATCGAATGACCAGGACAACGGCATCAACCTGGGTTCCAATAACAATCGCATCGGTTGCCGCATTCAATGGCGGGCTATCAAAAATGATAATGTCAAATTTACGTTTTGCCTCATCCAGGAAGCGTTGCATCTGATGTGAGCCTAATAATTCTGACGGATTAGGCAGCAATGATCCACAACTAATCATCGAGAGGTTGGGAATTAATGTCTCATGCAGAATGTGCTGAAAACTGCCCATGCTCGTCAGGTAATTGGTCAAGCCCGGTTCTTTGGGAACGCCGAAAGTATTGTGCAGCACCCCTCGGCGCAAATCCGCATCGATGAGCAATGTATTACTTTTATGCTGCGCCATTGAAATTGCAATATTCGCTGCGGTAAAGGATTTTCCGTCTCCTGGCGCGGTGCTGGTAATCACGAACGATTGAATCCTGCCGTTGGATTTGGAAAAAACCAGGTTCGTCCGCAACGAGCGATAGGCTTCGCCAACAGGCGTCGGGGAATAATCATAAGTTACCAGTTGCTGATCGATAAGCTTGATTTTTTCAGAGTCCTGGTAATCGCTAATATCTTTGAAATCTATATTCGGAATCGATCCGATAACATCAAGCTTCA
>JALOPY010000119.1 GCA_025453735.1 bacterium
TGAACAGCTCGTTAGACCTGGAGCTTATGGCAAAACGAATCGTCGAATCGCTGCAACATGTGATGCAAGCGAAATTATGCAAAATTTGTGTTCTGGAAAATGAGAAACGGGTTGATGATCCAAATCTTCTCAATGAGCTTGATCCTAACATCAAAAATATTTTAAAATCAGGTCAGATAAAAATATTTCAGGATGACAGCGAGAGCGAAAATCATCTCTTTTTTCCTGAAATATATTTGCAGCAGTTCGGCTGCCGCACAATTATCGTAATGCCGATTACGCATGACGGAAAACTATTGGCATTCATTTTCATTTTCCTTGATCGCTCTGAGCTGGTTAGAGAATATGAAATGGATTTATTATCGATGTTAGCTCATCATATCGCGATTGCAATTAGCAATGCCAAACTTTTTCTAAGAAAAGGCATAGGAAATCGTCATCCCGTCCCTTTAACAAAAGCGTCTTGCAATCAATAATGGGAGTATGATCGGCTTCCTCCAGATTTGTCAGCAATAGCAAATGGAAGTTTTGCTTGGGTGCAAATCCTAAAAGTTGGTAATGTGACATTGCTGTTCAAATTAAGACCATAATAAATTATGGTGTTAGTTCAAATTGGATTGAGACAAACATCATGATTTATCATGGTGCTTGTGAGTAGCAAATAAACGCTTTATACCGTTTCGACGGCTTTTATCAACTCATGGGAATTGCTCCCGTTTTGCTTTAAAATATACTTGCTAAGGATTAGTTTTTCATAGACCAGTCATTGCGAGCGGAACGAAGTGGAGCGAAGCAATCCCTTGTGTTGCAGAGTTAAATGAGATTGCTTCGCTTCGCTCGCAATGACAATGATACTGAAATTCTTAGCCTTAACGAGTATATCTGAAATATAAAGCCAGAGGGAATTCTCCACATTGACAAAATTAAATTTAAAAAAACAAAATCCAGTTGATGTCATAAACCGCCTTATCGGTTTAATTCAGTCATCCGATGATATCATCGAAATATTTTCTGAGGCAAATAAGAAGATAGCACGCCTGGTAAGATGCAACCAGATCACTATTCTTCTTGCCAATGAAAAAGCCAGGTATTTCTATATTAATCGCGCATTGAATTATAATAATCGGGAATGCAACGGCGAAGATATTATTATTCCGTATGGCGAAACATCTTTCACTGAAGTTCTTCAAGCCCAGCGCACGAATATTCGGGATGATTTGACAGGCAAGGGAAAACTTACCCCCGGCGATTTAAAATTTTTAAAGAAAGAAATACAATCTGATATTTCGATCCCTATCATGAATCGCAATGGCGTCGCGGGAATTATCAATCTGGGAAGCCATCAAACTGGTTACTTCACAAAATCGCATCAGAAATTTGCCGAGCAGGTTGCCGCGCTATTAGGATTGGCGATGGAACGATCGCAGCTCAATGAAAAACTGAATCAAAAAAATGCCGAATTGCAAAGCTGGGAAAAAAAATTTACCTGCCTGATGCAGAATACCAGCGAAGCTGTGGCGATTGTCCGCTCCGATTATGATTTGATTTATGAAACGAATACTGCCTTTCAAAAACTGACTGGCTATTCTGCAGAGCAGTTGCGAGGAATGAGGCTGTCATTCCTCCATCCAACGTACCCGGATTTAATTTATTCAAAATTGCAATCACATTCATCGAATGGCAAAGCAATGGATTTCATTGAGCTGCCATTGGTCAAACAAGATGGGGTGCAGGTCATCGTCCGTCTTCAATTTGCAGCACAGAAAGAGCTTAACAAAGACCTGGTGTTTGCTATTTATCGCCACACCGATCCAGTCTCCGATCGATCAAAAGAATTTGCCGTTTCACCTGATTTCATCAGGCATCTTTTCGATCTCACCAAGCAGGAAGATTTCAAAAAGATCTTTGAATTTTTTTTACAAGAAATCTATTCAAATCTGGGATTCAAATATGCAGCACTAAAAATTGTTCATCCTGAAAGCAAACAAGCGGAAACTGTTATCGTCAGAAAATTTCCGGGAAATGCTATTTGCGAGAATGATAAATCATGGCATGCTCTATTGAATCAGGACACCTTCACCCAAATCAGCGAAAAAGAAAATCCTTACATCATTCAGAATATATCGTCCCTGCCCGAGAATTCGCCCTGGCAATCGCTGGCAAAAAAAATGGATTTTCAAATGTTCATCGCCATAGCGACAAATTCTGATCATGGGCAAAATGGCATTGTCAGTTTTTTTTATGACTACGAAAAAAAGTTCACCGATAGCGAACTTGATTATCTGCTTGGCGCATGGGCTTTGTTCTCGCTGTTCACGAGCACGATACATTTGAATCAGCGCAATAGCGATCGACTGCGGCAACTATCAACCATACATGCAATTCTGGAGTTGGCAAATTCTGGAGCGGACCAAACCGAAATTGTTAAAAATTCGCTGGTCACGATCTCCAAAATTATCCCATTTGATTTTGCAGAGCTGAGCTTGTTCGACGCAACGGGCGAAAATGCACAAAATTTCACCATGGTATCCGAAAGTTTTCGGAGCGTTAATCCAAAAACTGACTGGCGAAAAATCGAAGGCGCTGAACTCTATTGCTGCGATTTTGAAAATACCAACTTGCGACAAAAATTTGAGCATCAAACGAATGAATCTTACGAGATTGAAAAACTGCTTCGCAGCAGCGTGCCTGTCGTGCTCATGCACCAGGACAAATACCTGGGGACACTCGTAATCGGCAGCTTAAAATCGAATGCTTACAAACACGATCAGAAAAAGTTCATCGAACAAGCCGCGCAGCAGATTGGTCTTGTCATCCAAATTTGCAGCATCAAAAATCAAGGCGCGAAGAAAGCGGACAATTTTTTCGATCATGCCGAGTCGATTTCCAACATTGGAAACAGCCTGGAAATCGAAACAGTATTATCAAATATTGTCGAAAAGAGCGTTGCCATCATGAACGCGCAGCTTGCAACCATTCGGCTGGTTGATGAGAATCATCCTGCTTCCGATCTGACGATGACAAATTATACACTTGACAAAAATGCTGTCTCCGATTTTGATAAGAACTACATTCTGCCCAGGATTTTAATCAAGAATGTGCCTTTTTTGCACGAAGCCGGGAATCACAGTGAATTTATAAAACACAAAAGCGAATCATTGGAAGAATTAAAAACTTTTTTTTCAGTACCAATAAAACTTAATAATAAAACAATCGCCGTTCTGACGAATTACTGGACCAATCACCATGAAATACAGGTCAATGAGCTTAATTTCATAGCAGCGATTGCCGTGCAATCGGCGCTTGCGATTGAGAACGCAAAACTGCATCAAAATCTGCGGGATAGTCTTTTTCAAACAAAAACAAAATATACCGAAATAGAGAACGCGATCTATCGTATGTCCGAAGTCATGATAAATCCCATTTCGTCAATTCAAGGAATACTATCGACATTGCAAAACGAATCATTTTCAAAATCCAATGAAATGGAATTTGATCATCTTGCGAGCATCAAGACGAACATTGAAAAAATTCATCACTACGTTAATGACTTTCAAAGTTTTTTTCGAATTCACAATTCTGCCAATTCTTTTGAAGAGGTAAATATCGGCGATGTTATATCGCACGCATCATCCGAGCTAATCGATAAACTGAATGAGAAAAAAATAAAATTAGTCGTTGACAATGCGATGCCCAGCATAAACTGTAACAGAGATTGGATGGTTCAGGTATTCTATTGTCTGATCGAAAATGCAATCGATTGTTTTACAACGCAGATGAAAAATCCGATCGTTGCAGTTGGCTATCAGAATGTCGATGGTGATCACCAGTTTTATGTTCGGGATAATGGCATCGGCTTGACCAGAGAAAACCAGGATGGGCTATTCGATCTGTTTTATCACGAATCTTCCGGAGACGGCCAGATAAATGCAAGATTGCCATTAGTAAAAAGAATCATTGAAAATCATCACGGAGAAATCTGGCTCGATTCTGAAGAAGGAAAAGGCAGCACATTTTACTTTCGATTACCACAGCAAGGTTTGTGAGTTAACTTTTTTGATAGCAGGAAGGTACCTGGATTGAAGAGGTGAGTTTTTGCATTTAACGAGCTTATTTATGATTCATCTTAAACCCTGAACCGGGAACTTTTAAACCCTGAACCTGAGCGGTCACAATTTTTCTATTCATTTCAGCTTATGGGATCGGCATCTATGAGTGAGCGACTTGCTACTGTTGACAATGATTTTTTAATGCAAGAAAACTTTTCTCTAAAGCAGCAGCTTAAAACCAAAGAACAGTTACTCCAACAAAAAAGTGAGGAGTTGCAGAGCTATCTTTACACGGTAGCGCATGAGCTGAAAACTCCGATAATTTCCATGCGCGGCTATACCATGCTGCTGCAGGAATTCTACCTGGCAAACCTCGATGGTGAAATCCGAAATTATCTGGAACGCATCGTCACGAATCTTGATCAAATGGATGACCTGATCATCAACCTGATCGATTACACTCGCATCGATGTCAATGCCGACGAGTGTGAGCAAGTCAATACCATCGACTTGTTGCACGAAGCCCTGGAAGAATTGGAATTTCTCATGCATCAAAAAGACTATGAAATAAAAATCAGCCCTGATCTGCCCACTGTTTTTTCCAAACGAAATTTGATGTTACGTGTCTTCACGAACCTGTTGAACAACGCGATCAAGTATTCAAAGGATTCTGAACATCCTGTCATTGAAGTTGGATATGCGCCAGGTGAAATTTTTCATAAATTGTACGTGAAGGATAATGGAGTGGGAATTGCTCATTCAGATCTGGATAAAATTTTTCAGATTTTCGGTCGCTTAAAAAATAAAAAAAATACCAAAGGATGCGGACTCGGGCTGGTGATCACAAAAAGAATCATTGAAAAACATGGCGGCGAAATCTGGGTCGAGTCATCCCGGGGAAAAGGCAGCACTTTCTTTTTTACGTTGCCGCGTCGAACCTAATCATTCCAGCACTTCAAATCCCACCAGTGTCGCATCATCATCATAGCTCGGTTTGCCGCTGAATTCCAGACCATGCTGATAAACTTCCTCCAACAGTTGGTCAATCGGCAAATCAATATGCTCCTGCAACATGACTTGTAAATCTTTCAGATCGAACATCTCGCCTTTTTTGCTGAATGCTTCGATGATGGCATCGGTGTAGAGAAAAATTTTATCGCCTGGTTCGATCTGGATTTTCTCCTCGCCAAAATTGGAATAGCTGTTGGGGAAAATGCCGATCAACGTGCCATCGGCGATTAATTTCTTTACTTCATTCGTTTTGCGCCGCAATAAAAATCCGGGCGGATGACCGGCCTGGCTGAATGTGAGTTCCTTTTTTAGCGTGTCATAAATCAGGTAGAACATCGAAATAAAAGTTCCGCCGGGCATTTGACCAAACAGAATCTCATTGGTCTGCCTGAGCACGTCCTTCGTTGAAAGAGTTCCTGGTGATAAATTTTTGAACGTAATGGATGACATGAACGTGAGCAGCGCGGCGGGAATACCATGTCCGGTCACATCTGCAATGAGGATGCCGAATGTGTTTTCCTTTAGTTCGACGATGTCGAAAAAATCACCGCCAATTTGAGCAAGCGGCACAAATTTCGATGCGATTTTAACATGTCTCGATTTCGGTAGTTTTGCGGGCAAAATGAATTCCTGAGCTTTCTTCGCCTGCTCCAGCTCGAATAGCATCTCTTTTTGAAATTTTGCCAGCTCATTATTTGCGACTTCAAGCTCCTGTTTGGTGTGCTTTTGTTCTGTGATGTCTGATTGCACTCCAACAAAATGCGTGGTTTTTCCAGAATCATCTTTTAGCGGAGCGATCGAAAGCCGATTCCAGAACGGCGTGCCGTCCTTGCGATAATTCAATAGCTCAACGATCACCTCCCGCTGTTCTCGAACTGCCTGCCGGATCAGGTCAATAGATTGAGGATTCGTTCCTTCGCCTTGCAGGAAGCGACAATTTTGACCCAATATTTCTTCCTTTGAAAAACCAGTTAAACGGACGAATCCATCGTTTACGTAGATAATTGGATTATGCGGCTGCAACGCATCCGTGATAATAATCCCCTCTGCTGCCACGTCAGTGGCTTTCTCAATGAGACGAAGCTGAGCCGGTAATTTAAGTGATGATTTTTCTTTCAAATTCGCTCTTTTTTAAGTTAATGACATTCTAAGCCAACTTATGTCCGGAACACGCTGGCAGGCTCCAGCTTCCCGATTCGCCGCATCGCAAAGATCGCCCCGCCCAGCGAGATGAACATCGTCACCACAAAAAAGCCGATTTTAATCGATAGGCTATAATCGAACAAAACGCCTGTATTGGCAATGCCATTGCGAAAGCCCTGCAGCAGCAGGATTCCGAAACCATAACCAATGAAAGCAAAAAACAGCGCCTGGATCAGAATGAGATTTCGAATGTAACTATTATTGGCGCCAATCGCTTTCAACGTGCCGTAATCCCGCAGCCGATCCACTGCGGCAGAGTACATGGTAAGACCGATGATGACCATTCCCGAAAGGGTAGCAAAGATAATCAGCGTCCCAACGGAAAACGCAATACCACTTGTCCCTAAAATGGTAGAGACCGTTGCTCTTGAAAAATCTTTTTTCGTCCAGGCACGAATCCCGAACATGGTTTGGTTGATCTGATCGCAGATCTGATTGGGATCAACGCCTTGCTCTACATCGATGAGATACGCGCTGACTTTTGAATTGGGAACATTGCCAAGCGCCCGTGCCCTGGAAACGGTGGTAAACATATACGTCGCCCCGAAGCCACGTGCGCCTCGGGTTTGTAGAGCAACCTGCACTCGTTTTCCATTGATCTCGAAATTGGTTCCGATGGTCGCGTCATTCAAATTTTTTCGATCAAATATATCAGTCGAAACGGCTCCTTCCTGAAGCAGATCGGTCAATTGTCCTGCTACGATGCGAAAGGGACCTCCTTTAAAATAAGGCGGCTGCGCGCCAATGATCGAAACAGGCGCTGATTTGCCCCCGCTGAATTTTGCCGTTCCACCCGAGA
>JALOPY010000120.1 GCA_025453735.1 bacterium
AAAAGCCTTGCCATCTTGTTGAGGATTCTTCAAAGGTGACAAACTTTTATTCTGTCTTTAGAGCTAGATTTTCCTTTTTGTTAAAAAAGCCAGCCACAGAATTTTTGATTTTTTTTCTATTTCCATAGAATATCTTCTTTGATTGCTTTTAAATAAATCTCCAGGCTCTCCCTCACGCTATCGGCTATCAGATCATAAAAATCATCTTTAAGATTTCCACGCTGCGCCTTCTCAATCGCTTCTATATATTTCTTTAATTCTGATCCTCCCAATTACCTCATTACCCAATCACCCACCATCCCGAATCTCCAACAAAACATGCACCCACCCCTCCTCCTCAAAAACCTCCAGCCGATGCCGATCAGGAAACGCATTCTCCAATCGCTGTCGCACATTTTCCAATCCTGTTCCCGTGCTATTTGTATTTTCTTTTTCAGAAGGAACAAGCCATTTCCCAGTGTTGCTGATTTCCACTTTCAAATTCCCATTTTCGACAAATGCTTTTACTCGAATTTTCAGCGGCATGGAACTGGTTTGCATGCCGTATTTGATGGCATTTTCGATCAACGGATGGATCAGAAAGCTCAGGACCGGATAATCTTCCGCCAGGGGATCGATGTCAAACGCGACATCTAACTTTTCCTCGTACCTGATTTTTTCGATGGCAAAATAGTGGCGGATGGCTTCCAACTCCTGGCTCAGAGGGACGTCGGAATAGGTTTTGCTGATCAGGGAATAGCGAAGAAATTCAGACAGCTCAGTGATCACTTTTTTAGCATTCCTGGTATCTTCATCGATCAATGCCCGAACGGAGTTCAGCGCATTGAATAAAAAGTGGGGATTCAATTGATAGCGGAGCATCTGCAACTGGGCAGCTTGCGCCAGTGCCGTGGCTTTTTCGGTGCGCTCTTTTTGCAATGTCCAGGCTTTCCAGAGCTTGATGATAAAATAGAGCGTGCTCCACAGCGTCAAAACCCACAGATGCGAATAAATGCTATTCACATAATATCTGGGTTTCAGCCAGCTTTCCAAAACCTGTTTTCCATGTAAGGGTAAACTGGAAATCATATCAACAAACAGCCATAAATTAGAGGCTAAAAAAGAGCCAAGCAGAACTATTAGGACTAATTTCAAAATTGAACGCTTTTGATAATCAACTTTCTTGTAAAAATAGCGTAACGGAATACTGATGATGAATCCAGCGATATAGGTGATGGTCAGTCCCAGGATGGTTTTCGTCTCACCCAGTCGTTCAGAATAATAAAGAACGATGTAAATCAGTAACAGCAGCAGCCAGCCTGAAGCGTTGATGATCCAGAACAGATAATTTTTTTCCTGTTGTTCGGTCGAATACATCGCGATTGTTTTTCGTTTGGTCATGGGCTTTTTTCTTGGTTATAATTTACATTTTTTTTCGGATTAATTCAATAGAAATTTGATTCTTGGAAAATTAGGTAATTGGGTAATTGGGTGATGATGTCATTGGTATTGGGTAATCTTTTATTTTCAAAATATGCCAAAAAATTGTGGATTTGCTTCTGAACTATGACAACTTTTTTATCCTATACTTATGACGGGTTAAAATGTGACATCAATTCTGCGACTTCGCTTCGCTTGCAATGACTTCAATTTTTTAAGTTACAAAATAACCCTCAACGAGTATATCTCACTTACCCAAATTTCCAAATACCTTATAACACAATTCCAAGTTACCGAATAATCAAGACAAAATGAAGTCATAATAGCCAAGCGGCGGATTAAGTCGATAAGCGGTCAACCGTTAATCGACTCGATTGACCTCTCATCGAATTTAGATGTCTTTTTGATCGTGTGGTAATTATCTTGGGATGAATTATGTTTGAAAATCTAAATCTGGTGAAAGACAATTATTGAAATCATAAAAACAAATCAGGAGGTTCATCATGCAAAAATTTCTTCGATTTTTAACCACTCAAATTTTTCTATTGGCTATGTTTGCTGCAACAAATTTTGCTCAAACTTCTTTCATGGAACATTCTTATTTAACTTTTAGCGGCGCCTGGGATATTGATGTGGAAGATATCAATCAGGACGGCGCGCTCGACATTGCAGCGTGCAGCAATTCCAATAAAATAAGCTGGTGGGAAAATGATGGCAACCACAATTTTACCGAGCATGTCATCCGGGAGAATTTTAATGGCGTGAGATCAGTTCGTGCCGACGATGTGAATGGCGATGGCGAAATCGACATCATTGCCGCCGCCTGGGTTGCCAATACTGTAACCTGGTGGGAAAACGATGGCAATGAAAATTTTACAGAACACACAATCGACACCAGTTTCGCAGGCGCGCATACCGTCGAGGTGAAAGATGTCGATCAGGATGGCGCAATGGATATTCTATGTTCCGGCTTTGATTACTATGGCGGACACGGCGAAATCGCCTGGTGGAAAAATGACGGCAATGAGAATTTTACGAAGCATCTCGTTTCCAGTCGCTTCAATCGCTCTCCTTTTGTGCATGGTGAAGACATTGACGGCGATGGCGATGTGGATATGCTTGCCTGTTGCGAGGCTAAGGGGCTGGTGCTCTGGTGGGAAAACGATGGCAATGAAAATTTTACCGAGCATACGGTCGACAGCAATTATCCGATGGCGCATACGGTTTTTGCTCGTGATTTAGACCAGGATGGCGACAAAGATGTTCTGGGCGCTGCTTGTTTGAGCAGTCTATTTACCTGGTGGGAAAATGATGGGAATCAGAATTTCACCAAACATCACATCGACAATCTGGGCGGAGCGCTGTGGATCGATGCCGTGGATCTGGACCTGGATAGCGATTTCGATCTCATCGGAACAGGTACCGGCGGCGTTTTTTGGTACCAAAATGACGGCAAACAAGCATTCACGCGATACAAGGTCGCAGGCAATTTTAACGACGGCTATTGCGTGTGCGCGCCCGACCTGGATCAGGATGGCGACTTTGATCTCATTGCCGCGGGAAGAGCTGCCAATAAAATCGTCTGGTGGGACATTGAATTTTACGGCTTCGAATTTACTGCCGACATGACGACCGGGCACGCTCCATTGCAGGTGAAATTTGCCGATCAATCCAACGCCAGGCTGCCATTGACAACATGGAATTGGGATTTTAATAATGATGGTACCATCGATTCGCACCAATGCCAGCCTGAATGGACGTTTCAAAATCCTGGGACTTATTCGGTCAAGCTGGTTGTTTCCAATGACTCTGTTTCACAGACGATTATCAAAGAGAATTTTATCGACGTATTTGATGGCGAGAGCGCCCTGTTCTTCGATGGCAACAAGAGCAAAGTCACCTGTCCTGCTTCGGCAGGCTTGAATTTGCGGGATAAATTAACCATCGAAGCCAAGATCGATCCTGCGGGCTGGGGCAAAGTTGCGAATATTGGATTTGGAAGAATTATCGACAAGAAGAACATCGTTCTCTATCTGATCGGCGCCAATCCAGCATTCAATGATCACAGCCTGGCGCTGCAACTGACTCATGCCGATGGCACAGTCAGCATTTCGACCAGCGCTGACAATTCCATCAGCCTGGATACCTGGCAGCATGTAGCAGTCAGCTACGATGCCAGTACCAGTGAGGTCAAAATGTTCATCAACGGCACGGAGCAGCTTTTGACCCAAACCAAAGCGCCTTCGGGAATGATTGCCGATCATCTGACCAGCGATCTGGTGATTGGCAATAATGCTTCGCTCGGTTTCACTTTCGCAGGCGTCATCGACGAAGCGCGATTATGGAATACGGTTCGATCAAAGTCAGAAATTCAGCAATCCATCAATCGCTATTTGAACGGTGATGAGGCAGGGCTGGTCGGCTATTGGAAGATGAATGAAGGCAATGGTGTAATTATCAAGGATATTTCCAGCCAGCAAAGCGATGCCGCCATTGCCAATGCCCAATGGATCCAAGGCGCTCCGCTCAATTTGCCAACGGCAGTTGGAATGAATTTGCGCCAGAAAGAGATGATTGATGATTTTGAATTATGCCCCAATTATCCAAATCCATTCAATTCAGCAACCACGATTCAATTCTGCCTGCCGAAAAATGCCGATGTTTCGATTCAGATTTTCAACCTCACTGGCGAACTGGTGCGAACTTTATTTCAAGATAAAAAAGAAGCTGGATTCCATGTTTTGCATTGGGATGGGACGGACAATGCTGGCAGAAAAATTAGTTCAGGAATTTACTTATATAGAATGGTTGCGGGATCGTTCAGTGAGGCAAAGAAATTGATGCTGGTGAAATAAGGATTTAGACAAACCAGGTTTTTTGAAAAAACCTGTTATGTTAAAAGTCAAGTGTTTTTTTAGAAATTTTTAAAAAAGGGTGTAGCTATTCGGTCCATATTCTGATAAAAAATAAATAAGGTTAAAAATTTAAAAACCAATTCATTTTGGCAATTGACGGAAAAGGTGAACAATTTGCCTGCTTCGCTTCATTGCCGTCTTGGGGTCATTTCTTGGTTTTAGATTTTTTCACTGTCTTAATCTTAATGTCATTCAAGCTGGATTCACTCATTTTATGGTTGCACTATAATCGATTTCCAATCACACTGTTATGAACAGTCAGCGATCAGAGGCTATCGCCAATGAAGCGATCCCTGCTGCATCTTATTATCAAATTAAAGAACCGTAGCCGCAAACTGGTTGTAACATTTACTACCGATGCAAGGTTTCTTAATCGGTCTACGTGATAAAGCAACTATCAATCGATTATATTAAGATTAAGGTCTTTGATAGAAATTATTCAATTACCGCGATAACATATTGTTGTTGATTTTTCCAGACCGATCGCATTCGGTTGACTAATTTTTTAGCAATTCTAATAATGGCTCGTTGTTTCGATTTATTTTTTAACAGATTATTAAATGCCAATGTTAAGGCCGGGTCTTTTCGAACCGCGACCCAAGTGGCCTCGATCAATAAATATCTGAGGTATTTATTACAGCGATTGGTCAGACCGATTATTTTTTCTTTTTTATCCGATGCTTCCACCGATGGAATGAATCCGATAAATGCAATGAGATGATCTAATTTCTGAAAGCGACAAATGTCCATAATTTCTGTATAAAAAGTAAATGCCGTAACCAGTCCCACGCCAGGAACGGTACGTAACAATTGGATGATCTGATTGCCGGTTATTCTGATTCTAATTTTTCTTAAATGCTGGGTTTTCTGTTTCCTGGCCCGTTGCAGATCAATCAGCAACTCATCAAGATAATATCGGGCATCATCATATTCAAAGTCAAGGGATGTTAGCCACTGAATAAAACGTCCCGACCAGTGAGACATCTCCGATCGTTTCGGCAAAATAATTCCTTGCGTATGAAGAAATTGTTTGATTCTGCTTTTCAGTTGTCTGTTGCGCTTGGAAAGTTGCACCAGTAATCGAGACAAGAGCCGCAGCGCTTCTTGTGGTTGGGTCGGAATATAGATGGCTTTTAACGACCCATCGGCAAGTTCTCGGGCCAGTTTGCGACTATCTCGTTTATCTCGTTTTTGGGTTTTCTCTTTGTGAGTTGTGGGGACATCGGCTGGATTCACGACAATATTTTTTATTCCTAATTTGGTTAATTCTCGATGCGCCCAAAAACCACAAAAACCGGCTTCATAAGTACTCGAATAGTCAGCATGGGGATAATTTTTCTTTAAATGTTCCAGAAGTTTTTGGGGACTGGGATCCATTGAAAAAGTCCGTAGTTCTAAATCTCGCATACGTATGGTTACCGTCCATTGATTCAGATGGACATCAATACCGATATAGAGTTGGTAACCAGTAAAATCTAACTGATTATTGGGAGTTTTCATGGTGGCATCCTTTCGGTTATTTGTTGAGTTGATTCTAATTGATAATTTTATTATACTAAATGATGCCGTAAATTAAAAACGAAATTTGAGCAAATTTAATATTTAAACATAATAACTGGTTTGTTATGCTGTTACTTCATATCAATAGGTAGATAACCGATTCCATCGCTGGGAGCGATGGAATCGATTAGAGGCCGAAATGAGTGTACCCAAAATTTTATATCTATTAAAAATTATAGGAGAAGGCTATGAAATCCAAATCAAATTTCAGCATTCTATCACCTTTTGTTATTACCCTAACACTATTCATTTTCGCAACTAATTTTTGTTCTGCCCAACAAGGGGCAGAGGATATTGTCATTGGAAAAATAAAACGAATTCAATCAAAAGTACTGAATGAAGAGCGAGCGCTATTTATTTATGTCCCACCAGGATACGATCAGTCTCAGGAAAAAATGCCAGTACTCTATGTTCTGGATGGCGAGGGAAATTTTTTCTTTTCCACAGCCATTGCAAATTTTTTGTCTCGCACCCAGACAATGCCACAAATGATCGTCGTCGGCATTCCCAATACCGATCGCATGCGGGATTTTACACCGAGCCAGGTTGCCGAAACACCTGGCTCGGGCGGCGCTGATAATTTTCTAAAATTTTTGCAGGATGAATTATTCCCTTATGTCGAGCAGAACTATCGCACTCAGCCATTTAAAATCCTCTGCGGTCACTCGCTCTGCGGCATGTTCGCAATTTATGCTCTCGTAACTCAGCCAGAGCTGTTCAATGCTTATATCGCCATTAGTCCCTATTTGATGTGGGATGATGAGCTGGTCGTCAAGCAAGCTGAATCAAAACTGGATAAGCGATTAACGATGGATAAATTCCTGTATATCACCATCGGCGATGAGCCTGCCTATACCAATAGTCTCAAAAAATTTACGAGCTTGCTCAAATCCCTTGAATCAAAAAAAATAGATGCCAATTTGAGCGGTGATAAAAATTTGCCAGCGCTTCCGCCGCCACGTTTTATATCTCCATTGGAATGGAAATTTGTTGAGATGAAAACGGAAAACCATGGCTCGATTCCTTTCAAGAGTGTCTATAATGGTCTGGAATTTATCTATTCTGGTTGGCGACTTGCCGATGAAGTTGCCAGCAAAGGTATTGCGAAGATACAAAATCATTATTCGAACCTGAGTCGCAAATTCGGCTATCAGATCGATGTTCCAGA
>JALOPY010000121.1 GCA_025453735.1 bacterium
ACCGTGGCAATAGAATCAATTCGCGAACAGCGATTTAACCTGGTCAAAGAGCAATTTGAAAACCAGAAGAAAAAACGTTCCGATGTAAAAAATGCGTTGGAGAAAGAAAAATCAGAGCACGCAAAAAAGCAGGCAGAGTTGGAACGGCTAAAGAAGGAAGTTGAAAAAAACAAAAAGCAATAAATTCCAAACCTATTGTTAAGGAGTGGCTTTGTCTGAGCTAAGAAAGAAAATTGAGGAAACCGTAGCATACCTTCGGACAAAAACCAGCGCTGCACCGGAGATTGGAATTATCCTGGGGACAGGACTGGGCGCGTTGGTCGAAGATATCGACATCGAGATTTCAATACCATACCGTGAAATACCACATTTTCCGATTTCCACGGTGGAATTTCACGCGGGCAAGCTAATATTTGGAAAACTTGCCAATAAACCAATTGTCGCCATGCAGGGAAGATTCCATTATTACGAAGGCTATTCCATGCAGCAAATTACCTTTCCGGTTCGGGTGATGAAGTTTTTAGGAATCGAAACTTTGATTGTTTCCAATGCCTGCGGCGGAATCAATGGGAACATGGCGCCTGGCGACATCATGATAATTACGGATCACATTAATCTGTTAGGCGATAATCCCCTGGTCGGTGAAAATGATGATACCCTGGGACCACGGTTCCCGGACATGTCTGAGCCTTATTCTCGTGAGCTCATCAAACTGACAGAGCAGATCGCGAAGCAGGAAAATTTGGTCATTCAAAAAGGGGTGTATGCTGCATTAACAGGACCAAACCTGGAGACCGCGGCTGAATATCGTTTTTTAAGAACGATCGGCGCCGATGTCGTCGGCATGTCAACCATTCCGGAAGATATTGTCGCCATCCATAGCGGGATGCGTGTGTTGGGTTTATCAGTCATAACCGACGCATGCGTGCCGGAAGATTTAAAGCCAGCCAATATTCCTGAAATAATTCGAGTGGCGAAGCGTGCAGAGCCCAAGCTGACAACATTGATCAGGAAAGTTGTGGAACGGATATAGACTGCTGTTAAAACAGCTAAAATCTGGCTGTCACTAAAATTGAAATATTAGATATCAAATCTACTGGCGCAAACCAAAGGATTGTTTTTTTTACGTAGTGAGGGAGATTGCTTGATCAATGTTTAAAGAATTCGACGGACAATTTGATCAACAGAAAATAGAGCGGGATATTCTGAAATTTTGGGAAGCAAATAACATCTTTCAAAAGAGCGTTGAGTTTCGTGACCCGAATAAGAATTTTGTTTTTTATGAAGGACCGCCAACAGCAAATGGCGCGCCAGGAATCCATCACGTTATCAGTCGTACGATCAAGGATTTTGTCTGCCGCTATAAAACGATGCAGGGTTTTCGCGTGGAGCGAAAAGCCGGGTGGGACACCCATGGCTTGCCGGTCGAGATAGAGGTCGAAAAACTGCTGGGTATCGATGGCAAAGAGCAAATCCTGGAATACGGGGTAGATAAATTCAACCAGAAATGCAAGGACAGCGTTTTCAAATATAAAAAAGAATGGGATGATGTTACTCGAAAAATTGGATTCTGGGTTGATTTAGAGAATCCTTATATCACTTATGAAAATAATTACATCGAGAGCGTCTGGTGGATTCTGAAAGAATTTTGGAAAAAGGATTTGATTTACCGGGGCTTCAAAATTCTGCCCTATTGTCCCCGATGCGAAACGCCGCTATCTTCCCATGAAGTCGCCCAGGGTTATCGTGATGTCGAAGATCCCTCGGTGTATGTGAAACTGCAGCTAAAATCGGAGCCTGATACTTATTTTTTGGTGTGGACGACAACACCATGGACACTAATCTCCAATGCAGCTCTGGCGCTGAACGCGGAAATGATGTATGCGAAGATCTCTCACAAAGGACAAAAGCTGATCCTGTCGAGTGATCGATTGCTGGTGCTGGAAGGACGTTACGATATTCTGGAGCAGATCAAAGGATCGGAACTGGCAGGAATCGAATACGTGCCATTATTTACATTTGTGAAGCCATCAAAAAAAGCGTACTATACAATTTTAGGTGATTTTGTTACATCAGAAGAAGGAACAGGAATCGTTCACATTGCTCCGGCATTTGGCGAAGATGATTACCAGGCGGGGCAAAAATACGATTTGCCAGTCATTCATCCTGTCGATAAAAGCGGCAAATTTGTCGATGAGATTACGAAATTTAAAGGCATGTTTGTCAAAGATGCCGATCCTGAAATTACCAAAGACCTTAAGGAGCGAGATTTACTTTACAAGACGGAAAAAATTCTCCACTCCTATCCGCATTGCTGGCGTTGCGATTCGCCTTTGCTATACTATGCCAGAAATTCCTGGTACATCCGAACGACTGCGCTCAAGGATCAGCTCATTGAAGCGAATAAAAACATCGCCTGGTATCCCAGAGAAGTCGGGCAGGGCAGGTTTGGCGAATGGTTAGAAAATAATGTGGACTGGTCGCTATCCCGGGATCGTTTCTGGGGGACTCCGCTAAATGTCTGGATTTGCGATCAATGCGGCAATATGGATAGCGTTGGTAGCATCGCTGAGCTAAAACAGCGCTCAGGTTTAACTAAAGATATTGATCTGCATAAGCCATACATCGATGACGTCAAAATTCCATGTGAAAAATGTGGTGCTGCAATGCAGCGAGCGCCTGAAGTCATCGATTGTTGGTTCGATTCGGGAAGCATGCCGTATGCCCAGCGGCATTATCCGTTCGAGCACAAAGATGATTTCCATCGGCTGTTCCCGGCTGAATTTATTTCGGAAGGTGTGGATCAAACCCGGGGCTGGTTTTATTCGATGCTGGTTTTGGGTGTGTTTCTTTCACAACAATCAAGCTACAAATCCTGTCTTTCGATCGAATTAATTCTCGATAAAGACGGACAAAAGATGTCGAAATCGCGGAAGAACTCAGTTAATCCGTTCCAGATCATCGAAACGTATGGCGCTGATCCGCTGCGCTGGTACCTGCTCACGGTCAGTCCGCCCTGGCTGCCGACTCGATTTGACAGCGATGGACTTGTTGAAGTTATCCGAAAATTTTTCGGAACGCTCACGAATGTCTATTCGTTCTTTGCGCTCTATGCGAATATTGATCGCTTTATCGGCGACGAGCCACTGATTCGTGTTGATCAAAGACCACAAATCGATCGCTGGATTCTATCGACGCTTAATAAATTGGTGGCGGAAACAAAAAAGAATTTGATGCGTTACGAGATCACCAAAGCCGCACGATCGATATCCAATTTTGTTATTGACGATTTATCCAACTGGTATGTTCGGAGATGTCGGCGCCGGTTCTGGAAGCCCTCAGAAACCGAAGGAAAAAGCGGAATGGGCAGCGATAAGCTCGCAGCGTATCAGACTCTTTTTCAGGTATTGCACACAATTACCAGGATGATTGCCCCATTTATTCCGTTTACAGCGGAGGCGTTTTACCAGAATTTAAAAATCAATCAAAATGGACAGTCTGAAAGTGTGCATCTTTGCGACTATCCCGAAGGTGAAGATGAAAATTACCAATACCGGGATGAGAGCCTGGAACAAAAGATGGAGATGGTGCTGCGAATCGTTAACCTCGGCAGATCGCTGCGCAATGAATCAGCGATAAAAATCAGGCAACCTCTCAGCGAGATCGTGATTCATGCTCGACATGAGCGAGTGAAAAATTTGATCGAGGGTATGGACAATTTGATCAAAGATGAGCTGAATGTGAAGAACATCAATTTCACGACAGATCATTCAGCGATCTTTGTCAAAAAAGCGGATCCGGTTTTTAAGAGCATCGGACCAAAATTTGGCAAATTTGTAAATCGGGCAAGTGAGTTGATTCGTGCATTTTCTGATGCGGAGATCGATCAGATCGAACAGCAGAGTTGCTTTCAATTACGAATCGATGATAAGAGCACAGAAATCACAAAGGACGATATTGCTATCCGGACCGAACATCGGGAAGGTTATGTTGTGGCAACAGATGAAGAGATTGCAATCGCCCTCAATATTACATTGACGGAATCTTTGACCAACGAAGGCGTGGAGCGGGATATTGTCAATCGAATCCAGAACATGAGAAAAGAGGCGAATTTCAATGTGATGGATCGAATTATCCTATGTTATGAGGGATCAGCGAACATCGAAAAAGCAATCGCTTCCCAGTCTGACTATATTAAGAACGAAGTTTTAGCTGAGCGATTAGTGAACAAAATAGAGCAACACGATATATCAAAAGAATTATCTATCAATAGTGATAAGGTTACTGTTGGCATTAAAAAGGTATCTTGAAGAGTTTTCTGATAGATAGATCAATAGAGGGAACGAGTGTGAAATCGGAGGAGAAATCATTTTATGGAAAAGATTGATCTTGAGTTTTTTAAAAAGTTAATTTTAGAAAAGCGGCAAAAAATTTATCATGAATTAAACCAGGGGGAATTGAAAGAGTCCATTAAAGAATCACCCGGCGAGAATTCTTATGCTTATCATCTGGCAGATGTTGGTTCCGATAGCAATGAACGAGAGAAATCATTTATGGTTGCATCGCTTGAGGGAAATATTTTGGCAGAGCTCGATGATGCCCTCCAAAGAATTCATGACGGCAGCTATGGGCATTGTGTCGTTTGTGATCAAGAAATCAGTCACAAAAGACTGGAAGCAATACCGTACACAAAACTATGCATCTCGTGTAAGGCAAAAGAGGAAAATCAATAGCCAGAGAAGATTTGTTGGGAATCAAGTTCCACAACTCTTCCTGGAGAAAACGAATCAGTCATGGCTTGTTAGAACGGGAAATTTCAAAATTTCAAACTGAAGAAGACGAACAAGTGTATAAGTCCAATGCAAAGCTTTTAAGCTGGTCGGCAATTATTATTATTACCGATCAAATCACAAAATTGATGATTAAAAATTATATGCAATTATCGGAATCAATTTCCATAATTGGCGATGTGATCCGGCTGACGTATATTAAAAATCCGGGAATGGCATTTGGAATTCTGATCGGCGGCAAGTTATTTTATACCATTTTTGCGTCATTGGCGTGCGTTGTCATTTTGGTTTACCTGTTTCGCTTAAAGCCGGAGAATTTTTGGGCGCGCTTCGCATTGGCTTCGATTCTTGGAGGGGCTGTCGGGAATTTAATCGATCGACTGAGGTACAGCGAAGTGGTCGATTTTATCGACGTTAGAATTATCCGCTGGCCCGTGTTCAATTTCGCAGACATTGCAATTACCATAGGAATGGTGATTTTGATCGCGGTGGTCGTTTTTGAAAAAAGCCGGGAAGAGTCAGAGGACGAACAATTTGAAACCGGTTAGGCTGGTTCATTCATTTCGCTGAAACAAACTAATATTGACAATTCAGGTATGACGACAATAGCGGGAACTGTTGCATCTCCGACAGAAAATAGAACTTTTGAAATTATCGTTCCGCAAGATCAACGCAAAGTTCGCCTCGATCAATTTTTGACGCTCCGAATCGAAAGGCTATCCCGTTCACAATTGCAAAAGCTTATCAAAGATGGCAATATCCGGGTGAATGAAAAAGCTGTCAAGCCGAGTCACCAGGTGATGGCAGGTGAACAGATTGCTGTAACGCTTCCTCCCAAAAAAAAATATGAGCTCCACGCAGAAGATATTCCCTTGACTATTATTTATGAAGATGCGAGCTTAATCATCATCAATAAGCCAGCCGGCATGGTTGTCCATCCGGCGTACGCCAATCTTTCAGGCACGCTGGTCAATGCATTATTAAAGCATTGTGAAAGTCTTTCGAGTCTAAGTGGGCAACAGCGTCCCGGTCTGGTGCATCGTCTCGATAAAGATACTTCAGGATTACTGGTCGTTGCCAAAAACGATTACGTGCATGAAAAGCTGGCAAAGCAGTTCTCGAGTCGCACGATTCATCGTGAATATCGAGCTCTGGTTTGGGGTCACTTCAATCAGAAAACCGGTCGGATTGAAACCCTGCTGAATCGTAGCAGCCAGGATCGCACCCGAATGGTGATTTCAAAATCGGGCAAACCAGCAATCACCAATTATGCAGTGATCGATGAATATCCGCTCATCTCTTTGCTGCGGGTAAAACTGGAAACCGGCCGCACTCACCAGATTCGAGTTCATTTGTCTGCCAAAGGGCATCCTGTGCTGGGAGATCAAGTCTATGGCGGGCGTCATAAGCAGGTTATCAAATTGAATCAAAAATATCAGCACCTGGCATTGGAGCTCCTTAGAATAATGCCACGCCAGGCATTGCATGCCAAAACGCTGGGGTTCATTCATCCAGAAACTGAAAAAGAGATGATCTTCGACTCCGATCTTCCTGACGATATTCAGAATACTATTGATTTTCTGGAGCGATTGAAAAAACTATAATTTTTCATTACCAGCCCCCACTTGAGCATTTTTATTATACTTAAATTTTCTTATCTCAAAAGATGCAGAACATAGCCTCGCAAATCAAAGCTGGGTCGTTTTTTGGGGGCATTGATTAATGAGGGAATTCCCTTACAATGAGAGACCGAGTAAGCGGAGTATAAGCGGAGTTTTGTAACTGCAAAATTATTTCTCCAAAAATCTCCGTGAAACTCTGTTAACTCTGTTACTCCTTGTAAGGTTTTTTTTTATTATTTTTTCATAAAC
This sequence comes from bacterium, assembly GCA_025453735.1. Classification (GTDB taxonomy): domain Bacteria; phylum Zhuqueibacterota; class Zhuqueibacteria; order Thermofontimicrobiales; family Thermofontimicrobiaceae; genus JALOPY01. The sequence continues at coordinate 6,662 of JALOPY010000121.1, forward strand.
TTTAAAATTCCGATCCAGTGAATTAAAGCAAATTACTGGCAAGATCAGCCAGCTCAGAGCGCTCACCTTTCTCAAGATTTATGTGAGCATAAATGCTCTGTCCCTGCATTTTCTCGATCAGGTAACTCAAACCATTGGATTGACTATCCAGGTACGGGTGATCGATCTGGAAAATATCGCCGGTGAAAATCATTTTCGTTCCCTCGCCTGCCCTGGTAATAATCGTCTTCACTTCGTGAGGAGTCAAATTCTGCGCTTCATCCACAATGAAGAACACCCGGACCAGGCTGCGCCCCCGAATGTACGACAGCGGGGTGATGACCAACTTTTCCTCGTCAAGCAATTCGTCAATGCGTTTGTGTTTTGAATCGGATTCGATAAACTGATTTTT